>DASQRJ010000125.1:0-2423 GCA_035642955.1 Acidobacteriaceae bacterium | reverse complement strand
ACCAGAATCATGAATGCGATGGTGAGGCCGCGGAGAAGATCGAGCGAGAGCAGGCGGGTGGGTCGCTGCAGGGGCGAACCTGCGCTGTCATGTTGCAAGTTGGGCGATGGTACGGCGGCAAGCTCCGGACTCAATGCGATGCGCTCCTTTTCATCCCGTCGGGTGCAACGTGCAATGGAATTATGATAGGCGCTGATGACCCATCCAAGATCGATTTTTGGCTGGAGGGGCAGAAGCGCGGCCGAATCTTATCGTCTGCCTCGAGGCTATGCAGAAGCTTTTGCAAAATTCACGCAGTATTGCAGGTGGAGGATTCCTCATGAAGAAAGCAAACATCGTCTTTGCGGGCACGATCGCAATTGTGCTCGCAGCCGGCTCCGGGCAGGCAAAGAACGACCCGGCAAAGCAGACATCATGTTCGCTCCATTGCGTTCCCGAAACCAACACCACCTATATCGATGCCGACGGGACGGCGCATGTAACGCGAGTAGTTCCAGTGCCTCCTACAGTCAGCCCGCTGGCGAAAGAATTCTTGGCTCGGCGTATCCAGGACATACCGGGCGCAGGCAGCGCGTTGAATTACTGGGGAGATCAGGAGCGCGCGGCCAAGCTCGCGCAGACGATGTATCCGGTCCAGCTTGGCCGGGCAGTGATTGCGGGAGTCCCGGTCAAAACGGTTACGCCATTGACGATGCCCGCGCAAAACCGGAGCCGCGTTCTGATCGATCTCCATGGAGGCGGCTTCGTCGGCGATGGAGGTTCCTGGCAGGAGTCGATCCCTATCGGCTATCTCACCCAGACAAAAGTCATCGCTGTCTTGTACCGACTGGCACCAAAAAATCCTTTTCCGGCTGCCGTGGATGATGTCGTGGCTGTCTACAAGCAACTTCTAAAAATCTACAAGCCGCAGGACGTCGCCACGTACGGAACTTCGGCGGGCGCGATGCTTACGCCGGAGGTCTGCGTGCGTCTTCGTCAGCTTGGACTGCCTTTGCCCGGCGCACTCGGCATCTTTGCCGGACAAGGGGACTTCAGCACGGCGGCCACTGCGGACTCACGGTCGCTGTTTACACAAGATGGCCTGGGCGGTCACTTGAACACTCCAGCGACGGATGGCGCCCTGAAGGAATACATGGGCTCGGCCAACCCGAAGAATCCAGAGCTTTCGCCGATCTTCGCCGACCTGCATCATTATCCGCCCACCCTGTTTGTCACCAGCGGCCGGGACATGATGCTCAGCGGCACCATTATTCTGCATCAGGCCTTTCTGCGATCCGGCGACGATGCGCGGCTGGTCGTTTTCGAGGCATTGCCGCACGGTTTCTGGCTTGATCCCTACCTGCCGGAATCGAAGCAAGCCGACCGAATGATGGCGTCCTTTTTCGAGAAGAAGCTGGATCTGACTGGAAAATATACAGAGCCTTACGTCTGGTGATGCCGTAGGAAATCCGTGCTAGTGCGAATGGGTATGCGCGGTGGCCGGGGTTTCGTGTGTGGGAAGGCAGCCATCTTCCACCGAGCAGCCGGCATCGTCGCGCATTTCAAACTGGATGGTGGTGTGGTGAATGTGAAAACTTTCGCCCAGCCGGTGATTGATGTCGGCCAGAATGCGTCGGCTTTCAGAGGGAGGAATGTCGAGGATTGTCACATGGCAGGCGAGGGCGTTCAGGTGGGAGCCGAGGCACCAGACATGCAGATCGTGGATGCCGCAAACGCCGGGCACAACCTGCATGGCATCGCGAATGTCGGTCAGGGATAGATTGGCCGGCGCTCCTTCCAACAGTATGTTCAGGGTTTCTCGCATGATGGAAAGCGAAGACCAGAAGATAAGTACGGCAATGATGAGAGACAGGAGCGGGTCGACCCACTGGATGCCGGTCAGCGCGATGGCCAGGCCACCCGCAATGACGGCGGCGGTGGAAAGCGTATCGCCAAGCATGTGGATGAAAGCGCCGCGGATGTTGACATCGTTGCTCATCCGCGACAGCATCCAGGCGAGGATGCCGTTCATGACGACCCCGACGGCGGCGGTGGCCATCATCAGCCGGGGCTCTACGATTTGCGGATGCACGAACCGGTCGGCGGCGGCAACGGCCAGCCAGACTGCAATCCCGATCAAGGCAAGCGCATTGACGAATGCAGCCAGTACCCCGGCGCGGCGATAGCCAAAGGTTTTTTTGTCGGTGGCCGGGCGGCTATGAAAATAGACAGCGACAAAGGAGAGCAGCAGCGCCAGAAAGTCAGAGGTATTGTGGCCAGCTTCAGAGATCAGCGCCAGGCTGTGGGCGCGAAAGCCGACAAACAAGGTAACTAGGATATAGCCAAAGGTGAGCACCAGCGAGAGACGAAGAACGCGCTTAGTCTGATCGTTGGCTGGCGCATGCACGTGCATACCATTATTTTACCGCTGGAGGTATCTGCGA
>DASQRJ010000124.1:0-4998 GCA_035642955.1 Acidobacteriaceae bacterium | reverse complement strand
GTGTGCAGGGGTCTCACTCATCCCTTGAAAGGACGGCCTAGCCCGTGAAAGACCTAGTTCAGCCGCAAGCGGGCCGCTGAGAACTATCGCATCCCCTCCAGAATCCACCCAAAAGAAGACAACCTTGCTCTTGCCGCTTGGCCCTGAAATCTGCAAAGGAATAAAGACGCGATTGTCACGAACCACCATCCGCACGGTGGCCGACAAGACTTGGCGGGAAACTCCAGACTCTGCCCGGACGTAGCGGCTGAGGCCAGGAAACAAGGCGATGATCGCCGCAATCCAGCACAAATCTCGGGTAGCGCGCACGCGACGATGATAACCGCCTCGTTTTCGATAGAGCCCTTCCCGCTTGACCGCCCAACCGGCCGGGGCTACTCTAGGGTTTGAGGCGAACAAATGGCGAAACTGCAGGCCAGCTCGCTCCCCCTCTTTCCCGATCTCCCACCCTCAACCCCTGCCGGGATCGCACGCATGGCTGCGGACGCGGTTGAAGTCGACCAGGGCCACCTGGTCGAGTTCCGCTCCCTCCCAGTCCGCTCGATCCTCAACCGCGTCGTCTCCCGCCGCGGCCTGCGATTTGCCTGGGCCATCAACCCCTATCGCGGCTGTGAGTTCGCCTGCCGTTACTGCTATGCCCGCTACACCCACGAGTTCATGGAGCTCCGCAACCCGGCAGACTTCGAGCGCAAGATCTTCGTCAAGGACAACGCGGCGTGGCTGCTCCGCCAGGAGTTGCGCCAGGTGCGCCCCGGCGAGGAGATCGCCATTGGCACCGCCACGGACCCCTACCAGCCCATCGAGCGGCGTCTGCGCATCACGCAAAGCCTGCTGGCCGTCTTCGCCGAACAGCGCGGCCTGCACATCGGCATCGTCACCAAGTCGGCGCTGATTGCCCGCGATCTCCGCTATCTGTGCAAGATCGCGAGGAACAACGAGCTGACGATCTGCATGAGCATCACCACCCCCGATACGGCGCTCGCCCGGCTGCTCGAACCTCGCGCCCCGCGGCCCGACCTGCGCTTTGCCACGGTGCGCCGCCTGCGCGAGGCTGGTCTGCGAGCGGGCATCCTCAACTCGCCCCTGCTGCCCGGCATCACCGATACCGGTCCCGCGCTCAACCGCATGGCCGAACTGGCCCGCCAGGCACGCGCCTGCTTCCTGCATGCCAACCCGCTCTTCCTGAAACCGTGCTCGAAGGAGACGTATCTCGCCTTCATTCGCGAGCACTTCCCGGCGTTGGAGCCCATGTACCGCACCCGCTACGAGAAGGACGCCTTTGTCCCCAAGGCCTACGCCGAGCGCTGCCGCGAACTGCTGCGGGCCGCCTGCAAGAAGCACGGGCTCGGCCAGCGAAGCGTCCAACCGGAGAATGATGCACTGCTCACCCGCGATGTCGGCATACCGCCATCCTTGCGCGTGGAGGAAAGCCAGCTCTTCCCGGTCGCAGCACTCGCAGGCGTGCCGCGCAAGCCACCGCAACAGGTGAGGTTCTGAAGAATGTGTGTTTTGAACGCTGCGAGGTCTCGGCGTCAGTCGTTGGGCCAAGGGAGAGGATTGGCCTCTTCTATCAAAATCGCGATTTGATCCCCGGATTTCAGGTCCAGATGAAACGCAACATCTTTGACGCGGAAATAGTGCGGGCGAACCTGTTCGCGATTGGTTCCATATTCCAAAACAATCCGTTCGCCAATTCGCGGAATGAACTCTACTTCATAGTCCTTGCCATTGCCGGCTTCGTCCACCACCCTCACGTAGTACATGCGAGGAGTGTAGCAACAGACACGATTGCATCGCGTCAGGCGTTCCTGCCGGAGGCGATCAGCCCCTAACGCGTGATGATGACTTCGTAGAGATTGTCTTTGGCGAGGAAAAACTTGCAGCCGTTGAAGCGCTCGAAGGTCTTTTCGATGCTGCGGTTGGTGAACGCGCGGCGCAGCGGGATGGGCGCGCTCTCCTGCATGTCGATGGCATCCGTCTCGCTCAGGTGATAGCGGCAGTACGCCGTGTTGTCGCCAGTCTGCTTGTTGTGGAAGAGCGCGAGCACCTTGCCGCCCGGCCGCATACAGGATCGCAGGCGGTCCACGGTAGGCTGCACCAGGGGCTCGGGAAGAAAGTCCAGCGTCGTCCACAGCAGCACGGCATCGAATTCGCGGCCGGTAAAGTTCAAATTGTGTTCCAGGAAGCCTGCCACATCGAAGACCGGGTCGCCACCGTCCGCAGGCTTCTTCATCCATTCCGGACTCTGCGCGTCGGGCACCAGATCTGCCATGTAGACGCTGTGTCCGGCATTCGTCAGCAGGTTGATGTTGGTCGGTGAAGTGGGGCCGATGTCCAGGATGTACAGCCCGCTTTCGGTCAGCAGTTGCTTCCGGAGATTGGCCCAGCCGCTGGAGTGCCGCGATATGCGCGGCCCGGTCAGCACCGTCGGCGAGTTGGACTGCGCCTCATCCTTGGATCTCTGGAACGGGTTCTTGAACACGTAGTCTCGGCGTCCCCCGGCGCCATTTGCTGCAGTATTCGGGATGCTGGCTGCTTCTACCGTTTCTCCGGTTGCGGACCCTTTTGTGAGGCGTTCTGCACCAGGTCCACCTTGCCCTTGAAGTTTGCATTCTCTTCGATCGACAGACGCGATGCCGTAAGGTCGCCGGTCAGCGTGCAACCCTGGCGCAGTTCCACCTTCCCCGAGGCGCGCACGTCTCCCTGCAGCGTCCCCACCACGACCACGTCCCGCGCGGAGATATTCGCCGATACTTTAGCGGTCTGTCCGATGGTCAGCCGGCTGTCGCTGAGCGTGATTGTGCCCTCCACCACACCGTCTACTACCAAATCTTCGCTGCCATTCACCTCGCCGCGGATCTGGACTGACTTGCCAATGATTGCTGCCCCGGACTCGCCTGCCGCCATATATCGGATTCTCCTGAAGAGTTTCGCACCGCATCTGCGGCGTCAAGTTCTTGAGCGAACTATAGCATTTTCGGGAAGAGTGCCGTCCGCGGAGTCCTCGCTCGGCGTGGCTTTTCGTTAGAAAACCACAAGAGCAATCGCCGACCAAGCTGCACCTACCGAAGATCCTGTATACGCAACCCGCCGACTGCGCCGCAACTCCCCGCGCATTCTCGCTCTCTAAGTAAAAAGAAATGAGGCCGCGGGCAGCCAGAGCAAAAAGCACAGACAGTGTAAGGCAGGGCATCACTCCGAACGCAGCTCTACTACCAAGGAACGGCTGCCCGGATGTGATCTCCTCACATTACGCTATCTGTGCTTTTTGCTTTAGTCTTACCAGCAAATCGCTGATAAGGCTGGCTCGCCTTAAGATGCGGCCCTGCTTCCAGGAGAAAATGCTTGTCAGGAACCGCTTCGTTTCGCTGGACTGCCCTCGTTCTGCCTGCAATGCTCGTCGTCACCTGCTCGGCGCATCTGTGTGCGCAGGAGCCCCCGCCGGAAGATCCCGTCGCACTGGTCCGCGCCGCATCCTGGAATGAGCTGAATTCCTCCAACTCCGGCCATCCCTTCCGCTTTCGACTGCGCAAGCAGGACGAAAACGGCAGCACCACCAAGGAGATCATCGAAACCAAGGATGGTGACGTGGCGCGTTTGGTCGCCGTGAATGACAAGCCCCTGACCCCGGAGCGCGCCCAGGCGGAACGCGACCGGCTCGACACCCTGCTGGCACATCCGGAGCTGCAGGCGCATCGCCACAAGAGAGAGCAGGAGGACAGCGGCCGCTCGAATGAGATGGTTCGCCTGCTGCCCGACGCATTTCTCTACACCTACCGCGGTGTCGTTGACACACCCAACGGTCCAGCGTGGCGCCTCACCTTCGTGCCGAACGACAAGTTCATCCCGCCCGACCGTGAAGCTCAGGTGTACCACGGCATGGCGGGTGAGCTCTGGATTGATTGCGCACAAAAACGGTTGGCGCGGCTCGACGCCCACCTCATCTCCGACGTGAACTTCGGCTGGGGTTTCATCGGACGCCTCTACAAGGGCGGCAACATCCTGGTCCTTCAGAAAGACGTGGGGGAAAACCACTGGGAGACCATGCATCTGAAGCTCGACCTGACGGGAAAAATTCTGATGGTCCACAGCATCACATTTCGATCGACGGAAGACGGCTCCGATTACCAACCGGTCAGCAACACGCTCACGTACAAAGATGCGATCCACATCCTCGAAAATGAGTGACGGAAAAGGAGGGACCAACCGCGGACGTGTAAGTTTCCTGAACCGCGCATCCGTTCCGTGCGTAGCCTCTTCCAAGGATCGAGGTGCGCATGTTCCCGACACATCTCCGGCAGGCTCTGCTCCGTCTTCTGCACGCCCCGCTCTTCACCGTGATTGCCGTCCTCACCCTGACCCTGGGTATCGGCGCCAACACCGCTATCTTCAGCGTGGTGCAGGGCGTGTTGCTGCACCCCGCAGGCGTTGAAGACCCAGCCAGCCTCGTCTCCTTCCATGCGCGCTACACCCAGCTCAACCTGCCCAGCATCGGCGTCTCCGCGCCGGATCAGGCCGACGCCGCGTCGCTCTCCTCGCAGGTCTCCTCCGCCGCCATGGAGGACGAGCAAAGCTTTAACGCGCAGCAGGATGGCCACACGCTCCATCTGCTTGCCGCCGAGGTGACCTGGCCCTGGTTCCACACCTTCGGCGCACAGCCCATCCTCGGCCGCACCTTCCGGCCGGAGGACGATCAGAAAGGCGCCGCTCGCACCGTCGTCCTCAGCTACGGCGCATGGCAGCGGCTCTTCGGCGGACAGCATGACGCCATCGGCAAACCCCTGGTGCTCGACGGACAGTCCTATCGCGTGATCGGCGTGATGCGCAGCGACTTCGACTGGCCGCGCAGCCGCGATGTGTGGGTGCCGCTCGGCCTCGCGCCTGAAGCCTACGCCGCCGGCGAGCGATACAACGAGTTCTATACCAGCGTCGTCCGTCTACGCCCCGGCGTCTCCGTTGACCAATTCAATGCCGCGATGGATCAGAAGCACCTCGAAC
>DASQRJ010000123.1:0-3195 GCA_035642955.1 Acidobacteriaceae bacterium | reverse complement strand
ATTACAGGCAATTCGCTCAGACGGTGATTGGAGCGTCCTGGCTAAGCGCTCTTCGCCTGCGGCGCAGCCAACGCGTTCCCCGTCCGCCCAAACATCCGCCGGAAAGCCTTCACCACCCACCTGACCGCAAAGATCGCCACCACCACGGCG
Source organism: Acidobacteriaceae bacterium (assembly GCA_035642955.1). Taxonomy (GTDB): domain Bacteria; phylum Acidobacteriota; class Terriglobia; order Terriglobales; family Acidobacteriaceae; genus KBS-83. The sequence continues at coordinate 3,045 of DASQRJ010000123.1, read as the reverse complement.
ATCAGTGCAATGGTCGCGCTCGCCCAGGGGTGCACCGTCACCAGCCAGCTCAGCCCCACCGCAGCGGCATCCTCGGTCGTGCTCAGCGCAATATTCGACACCGGCTCCGGACTCGGGGTCACCGCCGCGCGCACCGCGGTCTTCGATCCATGCGCTGCCAGCGCAATCGCCGATCCCACTGCTACGGCCAGCAACTGCATCTGCGGCGACAGATGCGTCGTCGCGCCATAGGCCAGTAGCGCGGCCACCGGAATGCGCACAAAGGTGTGCAGCGCATTCCACACCAGGTCCAGCCCCGGAATCTTGTCCGCGACAAATTCCGCCGCAAACAGCGCCCCGCTCGCGCCGATCACCCACCAGTCGCCCAGCATCTCCAGGCCGCCCGGCAGCACCGCCCAGTGCAGCCGCGCCAGCACGCCCAGCGTCAAAACGGTTGCGTACACATTGAGGCCCGCGGCAAAACTCGCTGCAATCACCAGCGCCGCAATCGTGCTCGGCGTAAAGTGCATGACAGACCTCCGGTGGCCCACATCTTACGCTTCCAACGGCCTTCAGGCGTCTGTGAGACCATAACGCCGGCTCGCCACCAAAAGTTCCCCGTGAGGTGACTGACCCACCCGCAGCGCACCAGCATGCGCGAATACCTGCAGGGCGATCCGCGCTAGCGATACGCCGGACAAGAGGCGGGAGACTTCACGCCATCCACCACGACCCAGCCGTTGTCGGCCGTGCGATGCGTCGCGCAGTGCACATCGTGGATGCCGGCCACGAATCGCGACCCCTGGTCGAAGAAGGCCTGCCCGTAGGCGTACACCTGCGCACCTTTCGGCGCCGTCACCGCGCCGTCCAGGTCGTCGTTGATCACCACCTCGACCAGCTTTGATCCCGCGCCCGGCAGATTCACCACCAGCGGCAGAATTTCATGGCTGCCATGGCGGCCGCCGCGCTGCGTGCGCGACGGACTGATGGTCGTGCCGCACACCATCACGTTGTCTACGTTCTCCTGCGTCTGCTGCGCCAGCAGACCGGCCAGCTTCTGGTTCACCTCTGGCGTGCAGCTCTGGGGCACTGCCACATCGCGGCCGTTACCTGAAACTACTGAGGGAGAGGCAGCAGGTGCCGCAAAAGAAGCGGGCGGAATGGGCGCCGTGGAATCGGAAGAGGGCTGATGGCTCAGCAAACGGAACACCACGATCAGCCCAATCACCAACAGCGAAAGCCACGCATGCCTCGGACGCATGCGGTCATCAAACACGTCCCTTCCGCGATCTGTCCAGTCGGTACCGCGTCGAATCGACGAGTATGTTGGATCAAGAATGGAAGAAGCACAATACTGGATCGACCAGCTTGACCTTCAGCCTCACCCTGAAGGCGGCTTCTATCGCCAGACCTACCGCGCCCCGCTCATCCTGTCGCAGACTGCGCTTCCCGGCTTTGCCGGCGACCGCGCCGCATCCACCGCAATCTACTTCCTGCTTGCGGGCGATCAATTCTCCGCCTTGCACCGCTTGCATAGCGACGAAGTATGGCACTTCTACGCAGGTTCTGCGCTCATCGTCCACGTCATCGATCCTCGCGGCACATACAGCGAGATTCTTCTCGGCAAGAATGCCGCGTCCGGCGAACAATTCCAGGCCGTCGTTTCGGCAGGCTGCTGGTTCGGCTCATCCCTGCTCCGTCCCAATACCTATGCGCTCGTCGGCTGCACCGTCGCACCCGGCTTTGATTTCGCAGACTTCGAGATGGCAAAGCGCGTTGAGCTAACCACCCATTACCCGCAGCATCGCAACATCATCGAGCGCCTCACTCGCGAATAGCAACGGTTGCTTATCCTGGGCGAAGCGAAGAGCTTGCCCTGAGCCCGTCGAAGGGACCTGCGGTTCTGTTCGGTTACCCACAAATCCAAATGTGAGCGACAACGGAGCGAACCCAATAGAGCGTGCCTTCGCGAAAATCGTCCACCACTCCAACGATGGTCTTCATCGAATCCGGCTTCAAGTCGAGATTGCCCACCCGCTTGCCCACAGGATCCTCGCCGGGAAAATACTTCCGCGCCAACGCATGGTTGATGATCGCCGCCTTCGGATGCATTGCATCGTCATCGGAAGTAAAGGTCCGTCCTCGCAGCAACTTCACCAGGTGCAGGTTCAGCCCCAGGCCCTCGAGGCATGGCATCTGTTCCATACCCTGTTTCGGGATCGACCGCAGCAGCCCTCCCACATCCCTTATGGCATTGCAATAGGACTACGTTATGGACAGCAATTGGTTCCGCGGCATGTGAATGGAGATCCGGACTCGGCGCCAGCCTGCGCACGAACCCGAAGGCTAAAACGCCTCATCGCCAACAAGGATTACCGCCAGCGATGGAGTCCCAGGTAGAGGAGCTTCCGCGCGTATCCGCCTTTCACCTTGTAGGCGCGCTTCCACTGGGCAAGGCTCATGTAATCCGAGGTGTGTCGCTGCCAGATGGTCTTCGCAAGCGCCTGCGCGTAAATGGAAAAGCAGGCGTGGAACTGGCGCCCGCCGAGATCCCAGGGTTTGGGGCTGCCAACGAAATGGTAGATCCCGGGATGCTCACGGGCGCATGCCAGCGTGGTCGAGGTGTACAGGGGAAAGTTGTACATCTGTTCAAGTGGATCGAAGTTTCCAGCCGACACAGCGATGAGTCCCGTTTGGTCATACTCCTGGTACTTGCGGCAGAAGTCGAGCGTTTCGCGGCTGAGCTTCCGATTCCTCCATGCCGCGAGGTCGAACAGCATGACACCGGAATTGAAGGCGGGCGTATCGGGAGCAAGGCCGATACTCGCGAAGAGCTCACGCTCGATGTAATGGCCTGTCACACCTTCAGGAGAGAATCCGGACGCGTGAGACATGGCAAGCTGGGCCAGAGGAGCAACGTCAATCGTGCATACCGTGTCGGAATCGAGGTAGAGCAATCGATCTGCCGGAACCAGTTCAGGCAGGAACAGACGATAGTACGGAGTACGGTTTCCATGAAAGGGCCGCAGGCTGGCTAGCTGATCGGGGTTGGGCTCGTCCAGAAAT
>DASQRJ010000122.1:0-2676 GCA_035642955.1 Acidobacteriaceae bacterium | reverse complement strand
CGGCAAAGCGCCCGCTGCGGTAGACCTCCAGTTGGTCGAAGATGTTCCGCTGAAACTGGTTTCCGTTGTACTGGCCGCGCAGAATCGTTGGATTGTCATCGCTGCTCGCATCATCCGCATCGTCTGCCGTTGCGGCCATCGCGGTTGCGGAGTGTGGATGCGCACGCGTCGAGGACTGTCCGGCAATGATGCCGCCCGGCAGATTCAATTGGTAAAGATAGGTCGTCGACCACTGCACGACGTCGCCCGCGTTGCGAAAGACCTCATGCACATGCCAGCCGTCGACAAAATCATGCCGCAGGTCGAAGGTCTCGTCCGTCGCCCCCTGATGGATGAAGTCGTGCGGTACGTTAGGGCTGTCGCCCAGAATGTAACCATAAAAGTTTCCAATCGGTACTACGCCTTGCGGGCCATCGACCGCGGGAATGCCGCGGTCCGGCAGCCGTTCATCTCGCAGCCGCTCCACCTGCAGGGAGAGATCGGTGTTCTCGCTGGGCCGCCAGCGCAGGGTGGGCGCAAAGGCATAGCGATTCATGTAGTAGTAGTGCCGCTGGTTTCCGGTGTACTCGCCGGCTCCCGTCAGCCGGCCGCCCAGCGTGTTGTTCAGCCATGAGTCGGACGCGTCCGCCTCCAGGCGTCGCTCGCCGTAGCTGCCGCCGGTCACGCCGATGTTGCCTTCCGTTCCTTCCAGGGCGGGTTTCTTGGTGACGCGGTTCACTAATCCGCCCGAAGAACCGCGGCCATAGAGCACCGCCGCCGGACCCTCGATCACATCCAGTTGCTCCGTATTCGAAAGATCGCGGAAGTACTGCGCATCGTCGCGCACGCCGTCGATGTACTGGTCTGTTCCGGCGGTAAAGCCGCGGATATTGAATGAGTCGCGCCGGCCCTCACCCAGCGTTGGCTGCACGCCCGGCACGCCCGCCAGCGCATCCTTCAGGCTGTCGACGCCTCGGTCTTCCAGTAGTTGCTGCGTCACCGTGTAGGTCGACTGCGGCAGATCCAGCACCCGTATCGGTACCCGGCTCCCGGTCGTCTGAACCGTGGTGGCGTAGCCATCGGACGCCGTCACGGTCACCGTCTCCACGTTCTTCTCGATCTGCAGCGTCAGCGTAAGGTGCAATGGCGCGCCGGCATGCAGTTCCACCGACTGCTGCACCTGCTGATAACCGGGCTGCACCGCGGAAACACGATAGCTTCCGCCCGGCAGGTCGATGCGAAAACTGCCCGAAGCGTCCGCCGTGGCATCGGCCGAGGCTCCCGCATCGCCGGCAAAATGTACCTTCGCGCCAGGCAGCAATCCGCCGGAGGCATCCAGAATCACGCCTTCGACATGGACCGTGCCGGCTTTATCGGAAGAAATCGGCGCCGCAGGAGCGGCATTCGACACCGAATCGGGGACCCCTGGTACCGAATGGGCCAGGGATGGTGTGGCGGGAACAGCCAGGAGGAGACAGCCGAGCACGAGGCACGGCGCAGCCAGGGTGCGGAGAGGATGCGTCATGAATAGCCGTCCGGAAAGTTCAATAGGACTGAACTAGTCCTCATTAAAGAAGACTAAATCAGTCGGCGATCCACGGCGATGAAAGCTCGGTCAAATGGCGATCAAAATGGTTTGAACGGTGAATTCAGGTGTGGAAGCCGATTCAATCGGCCCACGGTTGAGGGCTGCAGGGCTGAGACCGTTGCGCGCGTGGAACTTCGCCGAGACCCCGCGCCAAAGTATCGCTGCAATATTTGCGGGCGGCCAAAGCTTCATGCGAATCACTGGTTTCTCGGTCACCGGCTTTCGATGTTCGGTTTGGCGCCGCTCGACAAGATTATCGACGAGCAGATCGCCTGCGGATGGCTATGGACCCGAAAGGATCTCGCAGAATGGTGCCAGTGGAAGAACATGCCATTTGGTATCGAATTCGAGCGAGGCAGGGCACCGGCTTGCGGAGCCCTACCTCGCCTCAGACACCATGCGCTCGATCGAGAACGGGGTGCGCATTCCCATCCCTTTCCGAGCTCCTGATCATCTCTCCGGGACGACGCGGCGTTTTGATGGGGCAGTATAGGTTGCACCTATGCTCTTCACTCCCATCATTTCCGCTTGCCCGATCGGCTCTTCATCTATTTCAGCTTCTTCGAACTGGCTGATCTCAACGGATCCATCCGCAAAGATGGCCTGGATTCGAAGATCCCCTCCCATCGCTTGAATGAAATTCCGGAGCGTGCTGATGTACATGTCCGTGCGACGCTCTATCTTCGAGATCGATCCCTGGTCTACCTTCATGGTCTGCGCGAGTTGGGCTTGTGTGAGCCGGCGCGCCTCACGCAATTCATCCAGCGCCATGCTGGCGATTGCTTTCTTTACACGCGCATCGATACGCGCACGACGCTCGGGCGTCATCTTCTTCTTGACTTCCTTAAAGTTCGTGGCCATTTTAATTACTCTCCTTCGGGCGAAGGGCGGCTAGAGGTTTGGCTTCAACTCTAACCACTTTGATCGGTTTCGTTTAGATACGATATGTAGATCGCATCCGCCTTCGGGACAAACTCGTCATACCAGCGATTGTTCCCGGTCTTGTCGCCGCCGATAAGCAGTACGGCATTCCTCTTCGGATCGAAGATGAAGAGTATGCGATAGGGGTGGCCATCGTGCTGCACCCTCAATTCCTTCATGTTGGGATA
>DASQRJ010000121.1:0-2677 GCA_035642955.1 Acidobacteriaceae bacterium | reverse complement strand
CTCAATGCGGTGCGTGCCAGCCGTGACGCGCCCGAGATACGCCAACGTGGTGATTACTCCCATGGAGCCGTGGCCGCACATGCCCAGATAGCCCACGTCGTTGAAAAAGATAACGCCGGCGGCGGCCTGCGGATCATGCGGCGGGCACAGTAGGGCGCCGACGAGGACGTCCGAACCGCGCGGCTCGCAGAGCACCGCGCGGCGAAAGCTGTCGTGCTGCGAGCGGAATACTTCAAGCTGCGATTGCAGAGTGCCGCTGCCCAGTGAGGGGCCGCCCGCAATCACAACGCGGGTTGGTTCGCCCGCGGTATGTGAGTCGATGATCTGCACCGGTCTGCGGGCAGAGGCGCCATCACGCATGCGAGGATTGTAGCCTCCGGGTTCCATTCAGCTGTTCTGGTGGCTTTAGCGGGCTTGTATGTCGAGCACCTGAATGCTATATGGCGGCACGGTGTGATCGAAGGTTGCGGCGGCGTTATGGATTGCGCTGTTGACCGGCACGATGCGGCGCGGGTCCGTGATGCTGTTTGTCTCCTCCGGTGTGTTGCCGCGCAGGGTCGTCAGTCGTGCGTCCTTGTCGACGGAGGTTACGCCGTTGAGGTGGATGCGCACAGCCTGCGGCATCGAAGAACCGTTCACCAGCTTGATATGGATTATTTCCGTCGTAGAGTCGCGCGTGGTGGATGCAAAAAAGCGTGGGCAGGCATTCGCTATCTGCGCGCCGAGCACTTCATTGCCCAGATGCCCGGCGAAGATCACCTGTGCGTAGTAGCTGGGCGAGCCGTAGCTGTTGACCGCGTCATAGCCGATCAGATCGGTATCCCACTGCAGCGCGCCGGGGTTCACGTTGGTCAACAACGGAGCGTAGGACGCCATCACGATCAGATCGCTATTGCGCTCCATGCCGGTCATCCATGCGGCATCGCCCAGCGCGGCTCCCATGTTGGGCGTCGGCGTTCCCTCGCGGGTCGCCCACTCGCCAACAAAGATCTTTGGCCCGTTGCGATCGGTCTTGTCGTAGTGATGCGTGTCGTTGAAGAACTCCGCGGCGCTGCGATAGTAGTGGTCGTCGATGACGTCCGGCTTGACCGTCGTCACCGGTGTGGTCGCGATGAGCTGAAGCTGCGGGTAGCGGCCCTTGATGGCTTTATAGAACTGCGCATAGCGTCCGCCGTAGCTGTTGGAACGGTCGAACCAGTCTTCGTTCCCGATTTCTACATAGGTGAGCGCGAAGGGTGCGGGATGACCATCCTTTGCGCGCTCGGCGCCCCATCTGGTGTTCGCGCCGCCGGTCACATATTCGATCTCGTCGAGCGCATCCTGAACGTAAGGCTCGAGCTCCGGGCCGGGCTCCACATGCTCCTGCTTCAAGGAGTAGCCGCCATAAACCGCGAGCACCGGCTGAATCTTCAGGTCTTCACACCATTCGAGAAATTCAAGCAGCCCCATGCCATCGGAGGAGTGATAGTTCCATGGGCTGATGTGAGTAGGCCGATCGATCCAGGGGCCGATGGTCTTCTTCCACTCGAAGCGTTCGGAGATGTGATCCCCTTCCAGGTAATTGCCACCCGGCAGGCGCAGAAATTTTGGCTGCATGGCGGCCAGCTTTTCCATCAGGTCAGGACGCAGGCCATATGCGCGATCATGGTAGGTTGGCGGGAAGACGGAGACCATGCTGAGGTAGAGATTCCCGGGATGGCTGGCGGCCAGTTCGAAGTGATTCTCTGCGCTGACAGCCGGCACAATACCGGTCTTCAACGCGAGTTTGTATTGCTGCCACTCACCGGTGATTGCGGGAACCGAGGCCTGAGCCAGAACAGCGCCGGTGCGGTCGCTGACGAGCCGCGCGACAACCGGGCCGGTCAGGCCGCCGTCGCTCCTGGCGTAGAAGGAGCACTGATAGATCTCGTGGCTGCGCACCGCCATGCCCCAATAGCCCGTGTTCGCGACTCCAGCCTGATTGTTGGCATCGGCCCTCCGGATGCTGACCTTCAGGCTGCGCGGAATCGCTCTACCGGGACCGTCGTCCTGGTCGAGTTCCATGGAGGCCCGCGCGTTGCCTTGCTCCACCAGCACCCAGCCATGCGGGCCATAGGAGCGATCCATGAAGGCGCGGTTGCGGATCAGCTCCGGATAAAGACCGCCGTCATAGGAGTGATTGATCTCTTCCGTCATCAGGCCGTAGAGAGTCGGGCTTACATGGGCGATGGGCTTTTGCGCATCGATATCGAGCGTAGCTGGCTGCTGCGCTTGCACCCCGGCGACGATCAGCAGCAGCGCGGATAGCAGGGCAGCTTCAATTGTGTGTTTCATCGCTTGTCTCTCGCGCCTGGTTTCGAAGATCAACGAAGATCGCAATTTCAGAGAACGTTTGCCGAATGCGCCATTAAACCTGATCGAGCGAGCTGTCAGCAAGATGGTCTGGACTAGATCGGCTCCGGAACTCTCGATCGCCGTTCAAGCGATATAACGGAAGCAGCAGGACGACAACGCAATCTTCCAAAGACAGGCATTCCCGTGAACACAAAGTATCGCGTCGATGCTCATCACCATTTTTGGCGGTACAACGCAACGGAATACGGCTGGATGAACGAGCAGATGCGGCTTTTGCGCCGCGATTTCCTGCCAAACGATCTGAAGCCTCTGCTCGACCATGCTGGCATCGCGGGCACAATCG
>DASQRJ010000120.1:0-10554 GCA_035642955.1 Acidobacteriaceae bacterium | reverse complement strand
ATGCGCAGGTCGCGGTCGCACAGATCGAGACGGTTGGGATCGGCGTTGTGCTCCACGGCGACGCCCAGCTCGCCGGCGCGGCGCAGGATGGCCGGCAGATCGAGCTCGTAGGCATCACGACTCAGCAGCTTGCGGCCGGTGGGATGGCCCAGGATGCGCACGTAAGGGTTTTCGATGGCGCGGAGCATGCGCGCGGTCATCTCCTCGCGCGGCTGATTGAAGAGCGAGTGCACGCTGGCGATGACGACGTCCATCTGCGCGAGAACTTCGTCGGAGAGATCGAGCGCGCCATCGCCCAGGATATCGACTTCGATGCCGGCGAAGACGCGAATCTTCCCAGCCATGGCGGCATCGACCGCGCGGATATTGCGAACGTGTTCGAGCGCACGCTCGTCATCGAGCCCGAAGGTCATCGCGAGATTCTTCGTGTGATCGGTGATGGCGATGTACTCGTAGCCACGGGCGAGGCCGGCTTCGGCCATCTCAAGAATCGAATTTTTGCCGTCGGTGACGGTGGTGTGCATGTGGACATCGCCGCGGATGTCCTTTTGCTCGATGAGGCGGGGGAGCGTGTGTTGCGCGGCGGCTTCGATCTCGCCCGAGTTTTCGCGCAGCTCGGGCGGAATCCAGTCGAGGTCGAGGGCGCGGTAGATGTCTTCTTCGGTTGCGGCGGCGACCTGGGCGCCGTCATCGAGGCGGGCGAGCGCGTACTCGCTGAGCGTGTAGCCGCGCTTGAGCGCGCGCTGGCGCACGGTGACGTTGTGCATCTTGGAGCCGGTGAAGTATTGGAGTGCGGCGCCGAACGATGCGCGGGGCAGAAGGCGCACATCGATTTGAAGGCCGCTGCTCAGGTTGAAGCTGACTTTGTTCTGGCCCTTCGCGATGAGCTGCGCGATGGGCGGATAGGCGGCGGTGTACTCGACGGCCGCGGAGACGACATCTTCTTCGCAGGCAGGGCCGGTGACGAGCATGTCGAGATCGCCGACAGTGTCGCGGCCGCGGCGGAGCGAGCCGGCGGGAGTGACGCTTTCGATGCCGGGGAAGTCCTTGAGATAGAGGGTGAGACGTTCGGCGGCGATCTCGGCGTCGTCGAGATGGAAGCGGCCGCTGTTTTTGCGGTATTCGTCGATGCCTTTGCGCAGCTTCTGAATCAATTTTTCGCCGACACGCGGCAGGTTGGCGAGGCGCCCTTCGTCGATGGCGACGGCGAGATCGTCGACCGTGGCGACGCCGGTGGCCTCGAAGATCAGCGCGACGGTCTTGGGCCCCATGCCGGGGAGTTTGAGCAGCTCGAGCATGGTGGGCTTGTATTTGGTGAGCAGCTCGTCGCGCAGCGGCATGGATCCGTGCTGCTCGATGGATTGAATGTTGGCCACCATGCCTTTGCCGATGCCGGGAATTTCGAGCAGGCGCTTGGGATCGTGGACGATGCTGGAGAGCGGAAGGGTGCTTTGCTCCACGGCTTCGGCGGCGCGGCGGTAGGAGCGGATGCGAAAGGGGTCGCCGGCACCGATCTCGAGCAGATCGGCGGTCTCAGAGAGCATTTGTGCGATGGCGCGATTTTCCATGCTGCGCGGCGGCGTGATGCAGGCTGCCTCACAGAACTTTAAAGCATTTCTCCTGATGTGGTGAGGTGGCGGGAACCGTTTCGGTGTGGCCTTTTTTACGAAAGGCCACATACACCGCTGCCGGCCGCTCTACACCTGCAGGAAAAATGCTTCGTCGTATGACGACGGCCAGCGCTCGCGCTTGAAAAACGCAATGCGCAGTCCGCATTTGATACAACACGCGTCGAGAGCATTTTCCTAAAGATTCCTTGTCTTCAGGAAAATGCTCTTAACGGGCTGCGCAATGCAATGGTTGTGGTCAGGCTGCTTGTTGCGCGCTGCGTTGCACCTGGTCTGCCTGTGGGCCCTTCTGCCCCTGGATGATGTCGAACTCGACTTCGTCGCCCTCTTTGAGCGACTTGTAGCCATCGAGCTGTATGGAGCTGTAGTGCACGAAGACGTCAGGCCCATCATCCCTGCCGATGAAACCGTAGCCCTTCGCATTGTTGAACCACTTCACTTTGCCTCTGTACTGGGACACGTGTCGGTTACCTCACTTCAGAGCAGATTAGGAGGGCTTGCAAGACCCAGCCTGCCTTCCTGTAGTGACGTAACGGGGATGCTTTGGTTTGCAAGAAAAGTGAGCGAAGCGTCGAAGGAAACCGTGAAAAAAGCGGGGCCGGTTACCTCGGTTTGGCGCGTGCAGCAGCCCGCTCCGCGCGTTGCTGTTGCTTGCGCAGGCGGTCATAGAGCAGGGTCGCGGCGATGGTCTTGGCATCGAGGATGCGTCCGGCCTCAATCTCGCGCAGCAACTCGCTCAGAGGGACGGCGAAGAGCTCAATCTGTTCGTCTTCTTCAGGCTGGGCATCGCCGGGGGTAAGGCCTTCGGCAACGAATACCTGCATCCACTCACCCAGGAAGCCGGGGCTGGCGTAATAGCGCACGAGCTTGGACCAGTGCTTCGCCTTGTAGCCGGTCTCTTCCAGCAGCTCTCGCTTCGCGCCGGCCAGCGGGTCTTCGCCAGGCTCGAGACTGCCTGCCGGAACTTCATAGAGATACTGGGCGGCGGCGTGGCGATATTGACGCTCCAGCAGGATGAGCGGATCGCGTGTGCTCTTCGAATTGTCGACGGCAAAGATGACAACGGAGCCATGATGCCGCACGACATCGCGCCGACGCGGTTGGCCGCCGGGCTCGCGGACTTCATCGGTAACGACGCGGAAGACCGGGCCTTCGAAACTGACCTTCGAGGATAGGACTTCAACGCCTTTGGGGTAAACACGGTCCGGCTGCTGCTGCTTCTTTGCGGAGCTCTTCTTTTTCGTTGCCATTTTGCCTCTTTCCCTTCTTACCGTACCATCGTCCGCTGGGAAGCCTCACTTATGGCGCGCCTGTAAATCCTTACTTATGAGCGGAGTGAAGGGGTGCCTTAAAGAGCAGCACGAGAGGCGCCAGGGCGGTCTGTTTCTGCCATTGCGACGCGCGCCGGCCAGAAGAGGGGCGCGAGCGTGAGCGACCGCGGGCTCTGGTGAGCGGTCTCGATCAAGACCGCGGCGTCTGTGACGCTGTTGGGGAAGACTTCGGCGATGGGCAGCGATGTTCGATTGGCGTTTCGGGGGCGACGGAGAAGCGCATGGCCCTCGGCCGACTTCACTTCCGCGCGCAGTTCTCTGCGTGCGCGATCGCGGTCCGGCATGCTGAACGCGTGTGTTGGCAAAGAGATTTTCTCTCCGGCAGAGCTACGGCGGCATTCTCGATTCCGTGGTGACGCCATGATAGCGAATCGTTACGGTACCATCCTGTTCTAGGGTGCACAGCTCTGGTGCAGAGGATGAAGATTCGGCGCGGCGCCGCGGTGATCGGGTTGGGGAACTGGGGCTCGTCGGTTGCGGCGGCACTGGATGCGGCGGGTCTGCTGGTGGCGAGGGTGCATGCGCGGCGGCGCGGATCGCATGCCGGACTCGACGCGAAGCTGCTTTGGCTGTGCGTTCCGGATGCTGCGATTGCAGGCACTGCGGAGTGGCTGGCAGAGAAGCGCGGCGATCTGCATAACCATGTGGTGGTGCACTCAAGCGGCGCACTGGATCGCAACGTGCTCGCGGCGGCGGCACGAGCGGGCGCGCGGACGGCTTCGGTGCATCCTATGATGAGCTTCCCGACGCGGCGTGTTTTGGCGCTCAAGGGAGTGCGCTTCGGCGTGGAAGCGGGAGATGCAGCCACACAAAGAGAGTTGTTCGCGTTGTTGCGGCGGCTGGGTGGCAGGCCGTTCACCGTCGATGGAAAAGGGAAGGCGATGTACCACGCGGGAGCGATGTTCGGATCGCCGTTGCTGGTGGCGACCCTGGCCGCAGGCGTTCGCGCGATGCGCGAGGCAGGTATCCCGGAAAAGGAAGCCTTGGCGTTGTTGGGGCCGATGGCGGCGGCAACGGTGGCGAATGTTCAAAAACGGGGACTGGCGCGGAGCTTCAGCGGACCGCTGGCACGCGGAGACGCGGCGACCGTCAAACTGCATCGTGAGGCACTTGCCGGGCATCCGTTAGTGGCACACGTGTATGACGGCCTGGCACGTCTGGCGGCGAAGGATCTGCCGTCCGCAGATCGGGCCGCAATCCAGACGGCGCTGCGCACGGATTCCGGAGAGAATTGGAAGAGGCATTAGGAGACGCAGTGGAACCGGAGTGTTATCCCAGTTCAATCATGCCGCATAGCAGCCGGCTCTTTCTGGACTACACGGAGAGCGCGGAGCCGCTGGCGCCGTTTTATTCCACCGCAGCGTCGGGGAAGGGCTGGATCTCCGAGGGACGCAGGTTGAGCGCGGAGCATCGTGCGCGATTGGCAGATCTGCTCACCGCGCAGAACGCGACCTTCGGAGGCGGCGAACTCACCGCACGCAACATAGATCGATTGCGCCATGGGGCATCGGCCGTTGTGACCGGGCAGCAGGTGACGCTCTTCGGCGGCCCGCTTTACACGCTGCTGAAGGCGGCGACGGCGATTGCCCGGGCGCGGGAAGCGACGGAGGCAGGCTTCGACACGGTGCCGATCTTCTGGCTGGCGAGCGAGGACCACGACTTCGCGGAGATCGCGCATGTGGATCTGCCGGCTCACGATGGCCTGAAATCGGTCGCGATCGGGCCTGCGCCTGATGAGCCAGTCCCCGTCGGCGGAATTTTGCCGGGACCGGGTATCGAGGCAGCGCTGGCGGAGCTCGAGTCCATCCTAGGGTCGAGCGAGATCACGGCATCCCTGCGCGAGTTCTATCGGCCGGAGAGCACGCTCTCGGAGGCCTTTGGGAGCTTTATCTCCCGGCTGTTTGCGCCCTGGGGACTGATCGTGATCGATCCGGCGAGCAGAGAGTTTCACGCGCTGGGCGCGGAGGCGCTGGGCTATGCGATCCGCGAGGCGGATGCACTGCATGCGGCACTGGTTGACCGCGACAACCTGCTGGCGGCTCGCGGCTACCACGCGCAGGTGAAGGTAACGGAACAGTCCAGCCTCTTGTTCCTGATCGACGAGAAGACAGGAGCCCGGTTGCCGCTGCGGCGGGTGCGCGCGGACGGAGGCCTGCAATGGAAGGCCGGCGTAGAGCGCTACACGGAGCAGGAGTTGCTGCATGCACTTAAAGTGACAGCTGAACGATGTAGTCCGAATGCGCTGCTGCGTCCGGTATTCCAGGATGCCGTGCTGCCGACGTCGGCATATGTTGCGGGACCGGCGGAGATCGCCTACTTTGCCCAGTCCGAGGTGCTGTATCGAGCCATATTGGGGCGGGCGACGGCGGTACTTCCGCGGCTTTCGGCGACCCTGGTGGAAGCGAAGATTGCGGCGGTGATGGAGCGGCATGAGGTGCAATTGCCGGATGCACTGACCAGCGCAGACGCGTTGGCGCAACGGCTGGCTGCGCGCGCCATGCCGGTGGAGGGCAAACGGAAGCTGGCGGCGGCGGGCAATTCGCTGGATGGGGATTTGACCGCTGTGACGGAGTGGATGGCGCAGATGGATGCGGGGCTGGGACGCTCGGCCACGACTGCGGCGTCGAAGATGCGCTACCAGATGAACCGGCTGCGTCGGCTGGCGGCCCGGTATCAGTTGGAGAAGGAGACCAGCCTGGCGCGGCATGCGCAGGCGATAACGCAGGCGCTCTATCCGGGCGGGCACCTGCAGGAGCGCGTGGTGGCTGGCATCTACTTTCTGGCTACCGATGGGCTATTGGAGAGGCTGGTGGATGCAGCGAAAGATGGCTGCCCCGGCCACAAACTGCTTCCGCTCTAGGGACTGGCCGTCCGGGCAACGGCGCCTGCGGCGGGTTTGGCTGGGTCGCTCCCTTTGGTCGCTCACCGATGCATTTGTGCCGTGTTGCGATGTCAAAGGTCTGCCCATCCCAACGATGCTGGCTTCCCGCTACAATGGGGAGCCATGGCGAAACAGATGAGCGCATTCGAGGTAGTTTGCCCGGACTGCGGGGCGATCCTGACGGTGGATCCGGAGACGCGTTCGATCATCGGGCACAAGTCGGCGCCGCGCAAACGTACCTTCGAGGATTTTGAGGGAGCGGCGCGCGCGATGCGGGATCAGGAAGAGCGCAAGGAGAGCATCTTCCGGCAGTCGATGGAGACGGAGCGCAACAAGAAGGACGTGATGGAGCGGCGCTTTGCCGAGGCGGTGAAGCGCGCGAAGGACGATCCAACGACAGGCAAGCCGCTGCGGGAATTCGATCTCGATTGATCTGGATGGGCGCGGGTGGCCGCCGCCGGATAGGCTGCATCCCATCAGTGAGCCGGAGCTCGAATCAGACTCGGGGAATCAGACGCGAGATAGGTGAGGAAGGATTGAGATCCATGGCGATTGAATTGACGGAGATGGCAGAGCGCGTGAGAGAGTCGCTGGATGACAACCTGCCAGGCGGCACGCGCGCGTGGACACGCGGCCTGGCTGCCGGCTCGCTGCTGACCGGCGCTGTGCTGCTGGCGACGGGACGCCGCCGCGCTGCACTGGCAGTGACGGCGGCCGGATCCCTGGTGGCGTTACTGGAAGAGTCCGACAACGTGCGGGAGCTGTGGGAGAGCCTGCCCGACTACATCCACACCGCGCAGAAGGCGCTGGGCCGCTTCGAGGGATTCGTGCAGGATCTGGCGGAGCAGGGCGACCGCATCCGGCGCGTGATCCGCGACCAGGCGCACGTCTAAGCTCGCCGTTTTCGGCGGCGGCGCCTTTGGCGCGCGTTGTGTGGTTCGCTCCCACTGGTCGCTCACTTCGGGTGCAGAGGGCGACCTGAGAGACTGCAGGTTCTTCGCTTTGCTCAGAAATGACAACGTTGAATTTCAAGGGACGGTGTCAGTTGGTGCGCTCGATGAGATAGCGCGCCACAGCCTTGAGCGGCTCGGCGCGCTCGCCGAAGACCGTTAATGCTGCGCAGCCCTCGTCGATGAGCCGTTGCGCGTCTGCGATAGAGCCGGGGATGCCGTGGACTGCCGGCCAGGTTGCTTTGCTGCTGGCCTCGTCTTTGCCGGCGGTCTTGCCCAGGGAGGCAGTGTCGCCGGTCACATCCAGCACATCATCCATGATCTGGAAGGCGAGGCCTAATTTGCCGCCGAAGGCGGTGAGGGCGGCGACCTGTTGCTGGGTTGCGCCGGCGAAGACGCCGCCACTGACCAAGCTGACGCGGATGAGCGCGCCAGTCTTGGCGCGGTGGATGGCGAGCACGGAGTCTTCTGTGGGCTGGGAGTGCTCGCCTTCGAGATCGAGCACCTGGCCACCAATCATTCCCTCGACGGTGCCGGTGGCTTCCGCGACGAGTTGCACGATGCGGATTGCGGCCTCCGGCGGACAACACAGCGAGCCCAGGACAGAATAGGCGAGGGTCTGCAGCGCGTCCCCGGCGAGGATGGCGATGGCTTCTCCGTAAACGACGTGGCAGGTTGGCTTGCCGCGGCGGAGATCGTCGTTATCAAGCGCGGGCAGATCGTCGTGGATGAGCGAATAGGTGTGGATCATCTCGATCGCGGAGCCCAGTTCCTCGACACCTTCCGGGTATGCGCCATCGTTCGCGAGCATGCGCGCCGCCTCCATGCACAGGATGGGACGGAGGCGTTTGCCACCGGCAAAGACGCTGTGTCGCATCGCGCGATGGATGGAGACAGGGATTTGGTCGGGCGAGGGAAGCAGGCGCTCCAACGCCTGATCGGTGCGTGCGGCACCGCTCTCCAGCAGTGCACGAATATCGGTCTGCATTGGGCTCATCATACCTGAGCTTTTGGCCCGAGCATGCGCGGGGTGTTTCGCTTCGTGGCACTGCATGCGTATATGCGAGAAGTTAGTCGGAACGATCCAGTATGCTGGCCTTTGCTCTAGGTGTTTTCACAATACTGTGGTGCGAATTGCCGCCGTTCTATGCAGCTTTTCTTCACGGAAGAGCGGTGTCGAGAGCACTTCCAGCAGATACACCTGTTGTGAAAACGGCCGGGGCTGAATGAGCCGGAAAGGACTCTATCTTCTTGCGCATCCTGCTGCATGGGATCAACTACTCACCAGAGCTCACGGGGATCGGGAAATACTCGGGAGAGATGGCTGAGTGGCTGGCGGCCCGAGGGCATGGTGTGCGCGTGGTGACGGCGCCCCCGTACTACCCCGCGTGGCGAGTGCGCACGGATTACCGTGCGTGGAGCTATAAGACCGAGCCGGGCAAAGGGCGGGGCGATGTGCGCGTCTACCGCTGCCCGATTTACGTGCCGCGGCACCCCTCGGGACGGACGCGCCTGCTGCATCTTGGCTCCTTCATGCTGAGCAGCCTTCCCATCATGCTGTCGCAGGCGCAATGGCGTCCGGATGTGGTGCTGACGGTGGAGCCGACGCTGATGTCGGCGGTGGCCGGACTGATGACCGCACGCATGGCCGAGGCGGTGGCGTGGCTGCATGTTCAGGACTTCGAGGTGGATGCGGCCTTTGGGCTGGGCCTGTTGCAGGGCAACGGACGAGCGCGCTGGCTGGCAGAGATGGTAGAGCGGCGCACGATGGGGCTGTTCGATCAGATCTCCACTGTGTCGGAAAAGATGATGCAGCGTTTGCCGGAGAAGGGCATTCCGGTCGAGAAGACGATCATGTTTCCGAACTGGGTGGACACGGATGCCATTGCGCCGCTGCCCGGGCCGAGCCACCTGCGTCAGCAGCTTGGCCTGGGCGGGGATCGCGTGGTGCTGATGTATGCGGGCAACATGGGAATGAAGCAGGGATTGGAGTTGCTGCCAATGCTGGCGCAGGAGTTTGCGCCGGACCCGCGCATCCACTTCGTCTTCTGTGGCGATGGCGCCTACCATGCGCAGCTTGCGGGAATGGTGCGCGGCGCCGCGAATGTGACCATGCTGCCGCTGCAGCCGTTTAACCGGCTGAACGACTTGCTGAATGCGGCAGATGTTCATCTTCTGCCGCAGAGACCGGATGCCGCCGACCTGGTGATGCCGTCGAAGCTGACCGGGATGCTGGCAAGCGGGCGGCCGGTGATTGCAACGGCAGCGTCAGGAACGCAGGTGGCGATTGCCCTGGGACCCTGCGGCATCGCGGTGCCGCCGCTGGATAATCCCGCGCTGTTCACCGCGGTGCGCACGCTCGCCGACAGGCCGGATATGCGCCGCGCACTAGGTGTTGCCGCGCGCGCGCATGCGGTGGAATACCTGGGAAGAGAACGCGTGCTCGAGCGCTTCGAAGGGGAGTTGCTGGCGGCTGTTGGCAAAGGTCATTCCGCCGATTTGCGATAGAGAATACGGCTGTTCGCGCGTGGTACCGTATGGCTGAGGCAACGGGATGTACTGGTTTGAGCCCCTCTCGTGCCGCGAACGACTGTCACTCAGGCGGTGGTGTGAAGAAGGCACTCATTACTGGCATCACCGGGCAGGACGGCTCCTACCTGGCGGAACTTCTGCTGAACAAGGGCTATCAAGTCCACGGGATCAAGCGCCGGACGTCGCTGTTTAACACCGCACGCATCGACCACCTCTATCAGGATCCGCACGTCGAGCATCAGAATCTGGTGCTGCATTATGGCGACCTGACGGATACCTCAAGCCTGATCCGCGTGTTGCAGCAGGTGCAGCCGGACGAGTTGTATAACCTGGCGGCGCAGAGCCACGTGAAGGTGTCCTTTGAAGAGCCGGAGTACACGGCGAACAGCGATGCCATCGGCACGCTGCGGCTTCTGGAAGCGATCCGCACACTCGAACTTGGGACCAAGACGCGGTTCTATCAGGCGTCGACCTCGGAGATGTTCGGCCTGGTTCGGGAGACGCCGCAGAGCGAAACGACGCCGTTTTATCCGCGGTCGCCTTACGGCGTGGCCAAGCTGTACGCGTACTGGATCACTGTGAACTACCGCGAATCGTACGGAATCTATGCGTGCAACGGCATTCTGTTCAACCACGAGTCGCCGCGCCGCGGCGAGACATTTGTGACGCGCAAGATCACGCGGGCCTTAGCGCGCATCAAGGTCGGTCTGCAGGACAAGCTCTACCTGGGCAACCTGGATGCGAAACGCGACTGGGGGCACGCCCGCGACTATGTGGAGATGATGTGGCTGATGCTGCAGCAGGAGCAGCCCCAGGATTACGTGATTGCCACGGGCCATCAATACAGTGTGCGCGAATTCATCGAGCGCGCAGCGGAGCCTTTAGGCATTCGCCTGCAGTGGAAGGGCGAAGGTGCAGAGGAGCAGGGGATCGACGCGGAGGGCCGCGTGATTGTGGCCGTGGATCCGCGCTACTTTCGTCCGGCGGAGGTGGAGACATTGCTGGGCGATGCATCGAAGGCCCACCGCGAACTGGGATGGAAGCCGCGCATCGGTTTTGCCGATCTCGTATCCGAGATGGTGACAGAAGACTGGAAGGAAGCGGAACGCGATGCTCTGGTACACAAGCACGGGTTTAACGCGTTCCGCTACCACGAATAGACTGAGGGCCGATGAATCGCGACAGCAGAATCTTTGTAGCGGGACACCGCGGCCTGGTGGGTTCCGCAATTA
>DASQRJ010000119.1:0-3076 GCA_035642955.1 Acidobacteriaceae bacterium | reverse complement strand
GATTCGCGGATGGCCGCCTCGTCATCGATGATGAGGATGCGAGCGGTCTGGATATCGCCGGCCGTGGTGTTCGGGGCCAGCACCGTAGTGCTTTCAGACATGCATTGCTTTCCTGACTGCGGGGAATTCAAGGCGGAACGTGGTGCCGTGTCCAACCGCACTATCTACCTGGATGCGTCCCGCATGCTCCTGGATGATGCCGTAGGTCACGGCCAGGCCGAGGCCGGTGCCGCGGCGCTGCCCTTCGGCTGCCGCATTCTTGGTGGTGAAAAACGGGTCGTAGATACGCTGCATATGCTCTGGGGCGATGCCCGAGCCGGTATCCGCGATGAGCACGCCCACACGGCCGTTCACATCGGTGGAGACGCGCAGCGATCCGCCGGCCTGCATGGCGTCTTTGGCGTTGATGAACAGGTTCAGGAAGACCTGCTGCAGCTTGTTCGCATTGCCGACGATCCGGGGAATCTCCGGCTTCAGGTCCACTTCCAGGTGCACATCGGCAGTCTTGAACTGATGCTCCAGCAGGGTCAGAGTGTCCCGGATCACGTTGTTGAGATCGATCTCCGAGAACTCGGTGCCGCCGGTGCGGGAGAAGTTCAGCAGGCTGTTGACGATCTCCGATGCCCGGAAGGTCTGGCTGGTGATGCGATCGAGGAGTGGCGCCAGGCGTTCATCGCCGCGCACCTGCTTGGCAAGCATTTGCGTGTAGCTGGAGATGACAGCCAATGGCGTATTGACCTCATGCGCGACGCCGGCGGCCAGCAACCCGATGGAGGAGAGTTTCTCCGCCTGAGCGAGCTGCGATTCCAACTGCATGCGTCCCGTGATGTCATCCACCAGGATGATGCGGCCGACCACGGAGAAGCTGCGCGAGACCAGCGGTGCGATGGCGATGTTGGCGATCCGCGTTTCCCCGGTTTGCATGTGCAGTTGGAACTTGTACAAATTGTGCACGCCGGGCTCGTCCTTCAGACGCCGGAATTCGGCCATGAACTCTGCCGGGAAGATGACGTCGATAGGCTTGTTCAGAACGTCGACACGCGGCATGGCGAACATCACTTCCATTTGCGCATTCCAGCTCTCGACGGTTTCATCGAGTCCAATGGCGAGGATGCCGACGTTGATCGACTCCACGATGTTTTCATTGAATTCTTTGAGCCGCTCGTACTCGGAGACCTTCTGCGCGAGCGATGCGTAGAGGCGGGCGTTCTGGATCGCGATGCCTACGTAGGAGGCGAGGGATTCGAGCAGCTCGACATCCTCGGAAGAGAGGAAGTCACCGGAGGTGGTACGGCCCAGGCCGACGATAGCGATGGTGCGCTGTTGCACGCGACAAGGCAGGTAGTAATGCAGATCGAGCGCGGCGGCCGCGGCGCGCTCCGACTCGGTGAGGGAGAGCGCCTGGTGCGGATTCTCGAAGAAGAGATGGGAGCCAACCTCGTCGCGCTCCACAGCCTGGGTGAGGCGGCCTAACTCCGGCCGGCCAGAATCGAAATTGAGGAAGCTCAGATCAAGCGCCTTTGCCGCCCTGCCGGTTACCGGCATCACGCTGGCATCGAGACCCCGGGCCGCCGCCAGCGTGTAACGTCCGCGCGGACCGTCGAGGAAGAGTGCGACACGCGAGACCAGCAGCGTGCGCGTCAGGCGGTCGGTTACGGACATCAGCACCGCGTCCAGATCGGTTTCCGAACTGAGATCGCGCCCGAATTCAATCAGCGTCTGCCGATAGTCGTACCGGCGACGGTCGAAGACGCGGTCCAGCCGGGCCTGGATGGCGCGCTTCAGGGGATCGAAGAGTTGCGCCGTGATGATGATGGTTGCAATCAGTCCCCAGGCGCCGAAGCTCGGCAGATTCTTATGGATGAGCTCGGCTGCGATGGCGACGGCGCCAAAGTAAAGTCCGATCAGCGAGGCAGTTGCCAGCGTGTATGCCACCCCGCGCTTGAAGATCAGGTCGACATCCATCAGCCGGTAACGCACGATGGCCCAGGAGAAGGTGAGCGGCACAAAGACCAGGCAGAGACCGGAGAGCTTGGTGAGCAGACTGGGCATGGGCCAGTCGGCGAGGAACGGAATCACATACAGGACAGTGAACGGGATCACCGCCAGCAGCGTGCCGCGGGTGAGCCACTTCAATTGCTGGCGGCGCAGCGGGTCGCGGGTGATCCGGTAATGTCCGAAAAATACCAGCGCTGCCAGGACATAGTAGAAGGCAAGATAGCCGATGGCGATCTGCTCTAGCCGGTGCAGCAGCAGTTCGGTCGCGGACCAGTACAGGAACGCAAAAGCCTGCACCGCGATAACCAGCACGCAAGGCAGGTAAACCAGTCCCATGAGCCAGCGGCGCCGGCGGCGATGCTCGGGAAAGGCGAGGGCGAAGTGTAGAAACAGCGCGGGCTGCAGGGCGCCCGCGAGGATGTTTCCCCAGTAGATCGTCCAATCGAAAGCGTTCAACTTGCCGGTGCTGTGAAAGGCGTAGAGAACGAACGAGGCGAGGCAGAAGATATAAAAGTGGGTGGCGTGGGGCGCGGTCCAGCGCCGGAAGAGTACGTATAGGCCGATCAGCAGGTAGACCAGCGCCACCAGCCGCACTCCGTTGTACTCGGAACGATCCTGCCTGCTGAGGATGACGGAGGCGTCAATGTGGACTCCGGAGCGCAGCAGCGAGTAGTCCAGGCTCCGCCAGATCCCGGTACGGAACCATTGACGGACCAGGCTGGCCACTCTCGGCGTCGGATGATCGCCTGTCGCCAGCAAAATATCGCCCGGCTTAATGCCAGCTCGTTCTCCGGGACTGTCGGCAGGAACCCGCTGCGCCTGCAGGCCGCCGTGCGCCTCCATCCACCAGATTCCGTCCGTCGGCTTCTGGAACTCGGCGTCTTTGACCAGGTTCAGGGAAGCGAAGATGACGGCCGCCAGGGTGAACAGGGCCAGTGAGACGACGGTAAGCCGGGTTGAGATCGACTTCTGCATGATGTCCCGGAATCGACAGATAGGGAGGCTGCTACAGTGTAGTGCGAAGCACGCAGCTTGCCAGCTTGCGCCGCAGACCATTGGGACGAAATTTCATCCCTAA
>DASQRJ010000118.1:0-9098 GCA_035642955.1 Acidobacteriaceae bacterium | reverse complement strand
TGCTCGGCGCCAATCTTGACGCCTTCCGCCTGCAGCACCTGGCTGACGTACAGGAACGATGGAAAGTCCTTCGGCTCGGCGTAGTCCTTCAGCAGGTAGTCGTGGATGATCGAGTTGCCTTCGTTGTTCTTCTGGTGTGCCAGCATCACCGGCGTAAAGATGCCGGTGCGATCGGCTGGCTCCGTGAATGCTTCCACTGTCTTCATCTCCGGAAACGACTGGAAACCATATTCCGTCATGAATCGCGGATGATGTTTCTCGTACTCGCTGAATGGAACGCGTCCATGCCACACGCTCCAGTCGTGCATATCGCCGGTAGTCTGGCCGGGCGCAAGATCATCCTCGTAATCGCCACTCGGCGAGCTTGGCCAATACGGCGTCTCCGGGTTCAGCCGTTCCACGACGCGCGGAATGACATCGCTGAAGAGCAGCAGATAGTCCTGCCAGACGCGCGTCTGCCCATCCGCGGTGCCGGTGCCGGGCTTCTTCCCGCCCCGCACCCAATCGAACGCCAGCTCGGTCTCGTTGTTACCGCCCCAGATCACGATGCTGGGATGGTTGCGCAGGCGCGTCACTTGATACTCGGCCTCCTTCTTCACCTGCTGGCGAAAGTCATAGGTGCCGGGCTGCCAGTTGTTGCCGAACATGAAGTCCTGCCACACCATGAGGCCCAGCTCATCGCACATCTGGTAGAACTCGTCGGTCTCGTAGTAGCCGCCGCCCCAGTGGCGAATCATGTTCATGTTGGCATCGCGCGCCGACTCGAGTATGCGGCGATACTGCGCCGTGGTGACACGCGATGGAAAGCTGTCGAACGGGATCACGTCGGCTCCCTTCGCGAAGATCGGAATGCCATTGACGACGAACTCGAAAGACCGGCCCCACTGATCCTTGTCACGCCGCAGCACCACCGATCGCAGCCCCGTGCGCGTGGTCGCGGAGTCAGCCTCGTGGCCATCGACGCTCACTTTCGACGTCCAGGTGTAGATCGGCTGCGCGCCATATCCAGCCGGATACCAGAGCGCCGGATCGGGGATCTCCACCGGCAGCACGATGTGATTCTCGCCTGGCACCAGCGTTACCTGGGCCTTGGCGTCATGGCTCTTGCCGCCGCCCTCATACGTCACCGAAACGGTAGCCTTTCCCGCCTTGGTTGCCACAACATCCACCTCGGCATCGATGCGGGCAACCGCCTGCGTGATCTCGCGTTGACGGATGTACACGTTGTCGATGCGCGCGTTGTCCCACGTCTCCAGGCGCGCGCCGCGCCAGATACCGCTGGTCACGAAGGTCGGACCCCAGTCCCACCCGTACTCGTACACAGCCTTGCGCACGTAGCTCTTGTCTTCCGCCGGCGTCTGTCCGTACCACTTGTCTGTCTTCGCAATGCGCTCGGAGACCTTGATGGGCGAAGGGAAGAAGACCATCAGCTCATTTGCACCCGCCTTCAGCCACGGCTTCGCGTCCACGCGCCAGCCGCGAAACATGTTGTCTGCGGTCAGGATGAGGTGCCCGTTGAGTGAGACCTCGGCATAGGTATCCAGGCCGTCGAAGACGAGATCGACGTGTTCGTGGCTCATCATCGCCGGAGTGGCGGTGATGGTGGTGCGGTACTCCCAGTCCGCGTCCTGGATCCACTGCAGCTTGGCCTCGTTGTCGCGGTAGAAGGGCTCGGGAATCAGTTTGTTCGCGAGCAGATCCAGATGCACATCGCCCGGAACCGTGGCCGGCAGCCACTCGGCCGGAGTCGCCGTAGAGGGCATGCGTTGGCGAAACTGCCAGCCGCTGTTCAGATCCACAGTGGTGCGGGGAGCCGCGTGCGCGATGTTGAGAACGATACCAAGAAGGGACATGATGACGATCAGCGAACGGACAAGACGGATTCTCTGCATGTAATGTGCTCTTTTGCGGGGAGTGGGAAAGACCTTTGGAGCACCAGCCGTGACTGCCGCTTCCACGGCGGACATTGTAGCGCCCGGGATGGCCTGGAAAGCTTGGAGCGCCACTCGCACGTGCGGCGTATCGTTGACGATGCGATGATCGAGGAGCCTGGGAACGTGACGTCATTGTGCATTTTCACCATCGGCCATTCGACCCGTCCCATCGCGGAATTCCTCAAGATGCTGCAGGCGCATGGCATTCGCCGACTCGTGGATGTGCGAACGGTGCCGCGCTCTGGCCACAATCCGCAATTCAATCGTGAGGATCTCGCACATGCTTTGCACAACCGGCGCCTCCACTACCGCCACCTGCCGGCTCTGGGAGGTTTGCGGCGCTCGCGACGCGATTCGGGGAACACCGCATGGCGCAACGCCAGCTTTCGCGGTTATGCCGATTACATGCAGACACAGGAGTTTGTGCAGGCGCTCGATGTGCTGATCGAACTCGGCGCGGAAGAGCCGACCGCAGCGATGTGCGCGGAAGCCGTCCCGTGGCGCTGTCATCGCTCCCTGATTGCGGATGCGTTGCTGGTACGTGGCATCGAGGTCCGCGAAATCGTCAGCGCGACGCGGACCACGGCGTTGACTCTCCATCCCTGGGCACACGTCAAGGGCACAATTGTGACCTATCCCGGCGAACAGCAGACGCTACCCCTGCACCACGAAGAGAAGTGAGCCGGAATCGGTTGTGGCCGCCTGCACTGCGTTCGTCGACGCTTGAAAGGGGAGGACAATCACCTCCTGACGCGGCTGCTACTGAGTCCGGCCTTAACCGGGAGGAGATCTCCTTCAGAATCTGTACTTTGCCAAGCCGCGGGTTTGCAAAAGGGGCGGAGAATCTGTCGACGTTCCAAGGTTTTTTCCACAGCCGATTCGCCTCGCAGCTTTCCCGATTCGGAACACCAAATCGGGAGTGGGGATGACGATTGGGGCGAGGGTAACCCGGAGGTTGACTTTGCGGGAACCACCTTTGTGTCATAGGCGCGTTCTTTTTTGGGGCCTTACAATCCATCTGTAGACTTTCCCCGAAGGAAGACCAAACAGGCCGCCCAGATGGCAAGTAACGGATTTCACTCACGTTCTTCGCGCTCGCATGGCATGCGATCGCTCTTCAGCGTCTTCTCCTCCGACCTGGCGATCGATTTGGGTACGGCGAACACTTTGGTGTATGCCCGAGGTAAGGGGGTGGTGGTCAATGAACCCTCCATCGTGGCAATCAATAAGAACACCGGCGAGATCGAGGCCGTCGGGATTGAGGCCAAAGAGATGCTGGGCCGCACTCCGGGAAATATCGTCGCCATCAAGCCGATGAAGGACGGAGTGATTGCCGATTTCAAGGTCACCGAGAAGATGCTGAACTACTTCATCCGCAAGGCGCACAACCGCAAGATGCTGGTGCATCCGCGCATCGTGATTGGCGTGCCATCGGAGATCACGCAGGTGGAAAAGCGCGCAGTCGAAGATTCTGCCTATCGCGCGAAAGCCAGCGAAGTCTTCCTGGTGGAACAGGCGATGGTGGCCGCGATCGGCGCGGGTCTGCCCATCACCGAGCCGAGCGGCAACATGGTCGTCGATATCGGCGGCGGGACGACGGATATTGCCGTGATCTCGCTCTCCGGAATTGTGTATTCGCGCTCCGTCCGCATGGCCGGTAACCAGATGGATGAGGCAGTGATGAACTACCTCAAGCGCAAGTACAACCTGCTGATCGGCGAGCGCACTGCCGAACAGATCAAGATGGAGATCGGCTCCGCCTACCCGCTGGACAAGCCGTTGCAGATGGAGATCAAGGGCCGCAACCTGATCGAGGGCGTGCCCAAGACGATCACCATCGACGACTCGGAGATCCGCGAAGCGTTGACCGAGTGCATAGCCGTCATTCTGAATGCAATTCGCGTGGCCTTGGAACGTACCCCGCCAGAGCTTTCCGCCGACATCAGCGATCGCGGCATTGTGCTGACCGGAGGCGGTGCGCTGATCAAGAACCTGGATAAGCGGATTCGCGAGGAGACCGGACTTCCGGTGTCCATTGCGGACGATCCTCTGAAGTCGGTTGTGCTGGGCACCGGCAAGATGCTTTCGGACTTCCGGTTGCTGCGCAAGATCAAGATCGAGTAAAGCCCCTCTCGGAAGAACAGGCCATCACGGCCGCGGAGTCGACACACTGCACCACTGGAAGTAATGGACCATGGAAACCTTCCTCGAGCGCTACAAGAACATCATGGTCCTCTCTGCCGTGCTCCTGGCGCAGTTCCTGGGGCTGGCAGTGCAGGTACGCACGCCGGAGGCGCGCGGTAGCGACGGCAAAGGCGTGCGGCTGCTGCGCTACTGGGTGGTCGCCATGATGTCCCCGCCGGAAAAAGTGATGTCGCATACCGGAACCGGCGTGCGCGGCTTCTGGGGCGGCTATATCGACCTGCGGCATACGCGCGAAGAGAATCAGGCGTTGCGGGAGCAGGTTGAACAGCTTCGCCTGGAGCAGGCGGCATTGCTCGAGGATGCGAAGCAGGGCCAGCGGCTGCAGGGACTGCTCGATTTCCGTCAGAAGTACATCTACAAGACGGTGCCAGCGCAGGTCATTGGCACGGGTGGCAGCGATCAGTCGCGGATTCTCACCATCGACAAAGGCTCCAAGGATGGTCTGGCGCGCGATCAGCCCGTGATCACGCCGGACGGCATCGTGGGTAAGCTGGTTGAGGTGTTTCCGCACACCTCGCAGGTGCTGGAGATCAATGACCAGACCAGCGGCGCCGGTGTGCTGCTGGAAAAAACCCGGCTGCGCGGCGTGCTGCGCGGCAACGCGTATGGACAGCCACAGATCATCAACGTGCTGCCCGACGACCGCGTCAAACCAGGCGAAAACGTGGTGACCAGCGGCGGCGATCAGATTTTCCCGCGCGGTCTCTCCGTGGGCACGGTGCAGAAGATCGTCAGCGATCCGGACCGTGAGCCCTATGTAGACATCGTTTTGAAGCCATCCGCGAACTTGCAGCACCTGGACGAGGTGCTGGTGGTGACGGAGACGAGCGATCAACTGCCGGTAGCAGCAAAACGCGACCTGGCGAAGAGCGAGGCAGCCGGCGCGGAAGAGGTAGAGATGCAGCGGGCATCCGACATTCTGGCGGAAAAGCTGCCCGGTCTTGAGGATCCGAATGCGCCGAAGAGCGACGGCGATTCGAAGGCAAATGCGTTCGACCTTCAACCGCTGAAGCCATTGACTGCGGCACGTCCAGACCGCTTTTCTCCCAGCGAGGTACGTCCCGCGTCGCAGATGACGCCAGGCAAAGCCGCGGTGATTCCCCCGTCGGACCGTCCGAGTGCGCTGACGAGTGATCGAACGCAGCCCGCAAAGCGTGCGAAGAAACCGGGCGCCAATCCGGATGCGCCGGATGGCGCGATATCCACGGATGGAACGGCCAAGCCCGCGCCGCACACGAACCAGGAGAGCTTCATCATTCCCGGCACAGCGACCGGTCCCGACCGGCCCCTCGTGAATCCGGAGAAGACGGCATCGGTGAAGACGGGCGCGGCCATGACAGCCGGCGCGGGCGCACCGATAGTACCCGTCGCTGCACCGGCGAAGGAGCAGCACCAGTAATGCCCGTTCTGATGGCAAATTCGCGCCGGGAGCTGGATTCACAGCAGTTTCCGTGGCCCATCATGCTGGCGGCTCCGCTGCTGGCGGTGTTTCTGCAGGCGTACCTGCCGCTGCGCTATCCACGGCTGGATGTTTTCGATCTGCCGCTGCTGGTGGTCATCTATTTTTCTGTCTCGCGCCGTAGTCCGATCGCCGGTACGGTGATAGGCGCTATTGTCGGTTTGCTGCAGGACGGCGTGACGCATCGGCCGATCGGCATCCATGGCATCGCGAATACGATCATCGGCTTTCTGGCTGCGTCTATCGGCTTAAGGATCGACGTCGATAACCCGATCACCCGGATGCTGATGATTTTTGTTTTCACACTCGTGGACAGCTTCCTTTATCTGATCATCGTGCGTCATTTGATTGCCGAGCCGCTGGCGTGGAGCTGGATACACCAGATTGTGCGCGCCGCGGTGAATGTCGCGTTGGGTTTGGTGCTCTTTGCCGCGCTGGATCGGACCAGGTTACGGGGCTGAGGGTTGTGGGGGTTGGTGCAATGAAGTGGAGAGCGAGCAGTGAGGTGAAGCAAGCATGAGCGGAATGCGGGACGAAAAGATTCCGGCGCTCAAGCTGGCGGTGGTGCAGTACGTCATCGTCGCGATCCTCGCTGTGCTCATCACCGGACTTTGGCGCCTGCAAATTCTAGGCGCCAGCAACTGGCGCGAGCTCGCGGAGGCCAATCGCATCCGCAAGGTGCCGATCCTGGCCCCACGCGGCCGGCTCTTCGATCGCGAGGGACGTCTGCTGGTGGACAACTATCCATCGGTTTCGTGCTTTCTCGTGCAGGACCAGACGCAGACCATGGACGTGGACCTGCCGAAGATCGCGCGCGGGCTGCACATGACCGTCGATCAGATTCAGGCCATCCTGGCGAAGTATCGCGGCGGCCCCAAGTACCAACTTGTCCCGCTCAAGAGCGATATCACGCCGGATGAGAAAGAGTTCATCGAGGCGCATCGCGACGAGCTGCCGGAGCTGGAGACGATCGACGAGCAGCGCCGGCTTTATCCACGCGACGGTTTTGCCGCGGCCCTGATTGGCTACACCGGCGAGGTCAGCGAGGACATGCTGAACCAGGCCAAGTACGCCTATTACGAGCCAGGGGATGTGGTCGGGCGTTCGGGCGTGGAGGAGAGTTATGACGCACTGTTGCGGGGCACCGATGGCTCGCGCGATGTGCTGGTGGACAGCCATGGCCGCGAGGTGGGACGGCTCGGCTACGAGCGGGCGATCCCGGGCACGGATTTGAAACTGAGCATTGACCTGGACATCCAGCGCACGGCGGAGCTGGCCCTGGGCGACCGGAATGGCGCGGTGATTGCGATGGATCCGCACACCGGTGAGGTATTGGCTCTGGTGAGCCATCCGGCATTCAATCCCAACGACTTTGCCGTGCGCGTGCAGCGAGATACCTGGGCAAAACTCATCACCGATCCCAACCATCCGCTGATGGACAAGGCGATCCAGGACCAGCTCGCGCCTGGATCGACGTTCAAGCTGGTCATGTCGGTCGCGGGATTGGAAGAACATGTGGCGCAGACCCTGAAGGTGAACTGCCAAGGCGGAGCCAACTTTTATGGGCGTTTTTTCGCCTGTGACGCCCATCATGGGGAGGTCGATATCAACAATGCCATCCCATTCTCCTGCGACACCTACTACTACACGCTGGCGCAGCGGCTGGGCATTGAGCCGATCGCGAAATGGGCGCACGCGCTGGGCCTGGGACAGAAGACCGGCATCGATCTGCCCAACGAAGCATCTGGCGTTGTCCCATCGGAAGAGTGGAAGCTGAAGAATTACCACGAGAAGTGGTATGCGGGTGAGGTCATCTCGGTGGGCATCGGCCAGGGTGCGACAGCGGTGACGCCGGTGCAGCTTGCGCGCACGATCGGCGGCATTGCCTCCGGGGGTGCGATGCGGCGTCCGCATGTGGTCATGCAGGACCAGTTGCCAGAGAATTACCGTCAGGCCATCGTTGACTCGTATCCCGGGGCGGGCGATGCCTCTGTGCCCATTTCACCCGCAATCTGGGAGACCATCACGGATGGCATGGCGAAGGTGACGGATCCGACCTGCGGCTACTGCACGGGCCACCTGGTGCACCTTGAAGGCATCGACTTCGCGGGCAAGACCGGAACGGCGCAGGTAGTGAACCACAGCTTCGGCGCCAAGGCAGTTTCCAAGGATGTCAGCTCGCGCGCCAATTCATGGTTCGTGGGTGTGGCGCCCCGCCGAAATCCGGACATTGTGGTGGCCGTCTTGTGGGAGCACGGCGGCTGGGGCGCTGGCTCAGCCAAATTGGCGGCGCAGATCATTCAGGCCTACGTGGACAAGCAGCGGCAGCAGGAGCATAACGTGCTGCAGGTCGAAGCCCAGCCGAAGCCCGAGGCTCCATCCGGTCAACTCGGGGCCGGCGCTCCGGCCAAGAAAACAGTGCCGGCGAAACCGACCGAGGTAGGGGCTATCTGGTCGGATCCGGCGGACCCGGATGCGATGGGCGGCAGACGGGTGAAGGCGGCGCGGCCTCAGGATGCAAAGCGGCTGGCGTCGGTGCGCGCCGGGCGATTCTTCCTGGCAGATGTCAGGCCGGACGGCATCGGAGAGCCCAAGGCCACGCCTACCGCCGAAGGAGCCCGTTAGCCATGCAGCGATTCCTGCGACTGCGCGACTTCGACTGGGTGCTGATGGCGATGGTGTTCCTCATGTCAGCGCTGAGCGTGCTTGAGATCTACTCGGCAACCATCAACACCAAATTTCACGGATTTGAGAACAAGCAGGTCCTCTGGCTGGTGGGCGGTACAGCAGCGATGCTGCTGCTGTCTTTCATCGACTACCACGTGCTGCTGGACGTGATCCATTGGATCTACGGGTTCTGTATCGTGTCGCTGCTGGTGGTGCTGGTTGCCGGCCAGAAGGTGCTGGGTGCGCGGCGATGGATCCGTGTGGGAGGGATTCACTTCCAGCCTTCGGAGTGGGTCAAGCTGATCCTGATCATCGCGGTGGCCCGCTACTTTACCACCTTGGCGGGCCGAGACCTGGATTGGAAGGATGTAGGCAAGGCCTTCCTGCTGGTCGGGGTGCCGATGGCGCTGGTGCTGAAGCAGCCGGATCTGGGCACGGCGTTGACCTATTTGCCGGTTCTTCTGGTCGGCTTGTTTCTGGGCGGTATCGGATGGAAAAAGGCGCTGATTATCGTCTGCGCGGGCCTGATGCTGATTGTGCCGATCTGGAAGGCCGGGTTGAAGCCATACCAGAAGGCGCGTCTGACGAGCTTTATCTCGCCGGAGAATGACCCTAAAGGCTCCGGCTATCAGATCCGGCAGTCGCTGATTGCGGTGGGCGATGGCGGCGTGTGGGGCCGCGGCGTGGCCAAGGGCACGCAGACGCAAGGCGACTTTCTGCCCATCCCCTACACGGACTTCATTTTTGCGGCATGGAGCGAGGAACACGGCTTCGTGGGTGCCGTCTTTGTTCTGCTGTTATACTTCTTCATACTGATGCGTTTGATACAAAAC
>DASQRJ010000117.1:0-10954 GCA_035642955.1 Acidobacteriaceae bacterium | reverse complement strand
GTGGACGACAAGGTCAGCGATGTGCAGTAGTCCGGGAGAGATTTCAGGTGAAGTTGTGGTCCTAACAAAGGAGAGCAAAATGCGGTGCTATGGAGCAGGTAAGACTCTGACATTCCTCGCGCAAACTGCTGCCGCCGTGTTGGCGGGCGCAATCCTGATCGTACCGGCCAGCGGGCAGGCCAAGCATTCGGCCCCACCCAAACCAGCCGCTAAGCCTGCGGCCAGTGCGGGGCATTCTTCGACGCCGGCCAGTGCGGGGCATACTTCGACGCCGGCAGGCGCGGGACATACTTCGACGCCGGCAGGCGCGGGGCATACTTCGACGCCGGGAGGCGCGGGACATACCGGTGGGGCGAGCGCAGCCAGTCGGCCGGGCGGAGCTGGAGGCCATGTCAGCACGACGCGGAACGCGAATGGGTCAACGACGACGCACACGGCATCGGGCAGGGAGGTCACGCGAGGTCCGCAGGGACACGTGACCAACGTGCGGATGGCGAACGGGCACGAGGCGCGGTTCGGCTCCAACGGGCACGTACGAGAGGTACACGCGAACGGGATGGCGATCCGCCGCGGTCCGGGCGGGATGCGGAGAACCGTCGTGGACCGGCCGGACCATTCGCGCATGGTGGCCTATGGTCACGGCCGCGGTTACATTCAGCGGCCCTATGCGTATCGCGGACACACCTACTACAGCCGGTCGTACTACTATCACGGAGGATACCGCCGGGCGTACTACCATCCGTACTACTACCATGGCGTTTATCTGCACGGATACATGCCGTCGTACTACTATCCGTCGGCGTACTACGGGTGGGCCTACAATCCATGGCCGGCGCCGGCGCCATATGCGTGGGGTTGGGGAGCGGCTCCCTGGTACGGATATTACGGAGCGTATTACCAGCCCTATCCGGTGTATCCGAGCGCTGCTTACTGGCTGACGGATTACATGGTGGCAGCGAGTCTTCAGGAGGCATATGCGGCAGGCGTAGCCGCGGGGCAGAATTCCGCCGAGCTGCGCGAGACGAAGCCGCGGCTGATCTTCGCGTCCTATGATCCTGAGACTGCGACCACCTCGCCGGTGATGACCAAAGAGGTAAAGGACGCGGTCTCCGAGGAGATCAAGCGGGAACTGGCGGAGTCGCAGAAGACCGCTGATCCATCCGATGGCACAACGTCCAACCTGAGCACGCTGCTGGCAGATGGTCAGCCACATGTATTCGTGGTATCGACCGGATTGACGGTGACGTCGAATGGTGAAGATTGCGGGATCACGGAAGGAGATGTTCTGGCGCTGAATGCTCCACCGGCGGCAGACGCGGCATCCGCGGACCTGCGGGTTCTGGCCAGCAAGCAGACGGATTGTGCAAAGGGAAATGTCGTTAGCGTGGAGCTGACCGATCTTCAGGAGATGCACAACAATCTGCTGTCGAATATCGACAAGGGCATGGCGGAAATGAAGGACCATCCAGGGCAGGGTGGACTTCCGGCACCGCCGGCGGCAGCGATTGAGGGAACGAAGGCCGCTCCGTATGCCGAGGCTGCGCCGCCAGTGGATCCGAACGGGGCGAGTGAACTGGATCAGCAGGCGCAAGAAGGGGCGCAGACCGAACAACAGGTAGAGGCGGAGGCCAATGCGGCTGATGACAGCGGAGGCGCTGCTGCTCCGTCGCCGATTGGCGCGACGGCGCCAGCAGCCGCGGCACCAGCAGCCGCACCTGCGCGACCGGCCGGACCGGTGACCATTGCGCTTGGCCAAACGACCGACCAGGTGGTTGCAATGAAGGGCCAGCCGCTGAACAAGGTGAACTTCCCAAATAAGATGGTCTACATCTACTCCGATATGAAGATCATCTTTGTCCGAGGCAAAGTGAGCGACGTACAGTAACACGGCGATGCGCGCGTGCAGCCGAGCGGAGATATTCGCTTTGCCGCGAGATGGTCGAACCCGATTCGAACAAAGAGTCCGCCTGGTGCGGACTCTTTGTTCCTGGGCTTTCCCACGTGTTGAGGCCGATTTGATGTGATAGCCACCCGCCGCACCCCTAGGCCGTCCGGCGCGGCAAAGAGCGGGGCCTCCTGCCGTGGCCGCGTCACCCGAAAGCACGATTTCCGCTCCATTCCTCGAAAATCACCCGAAAGGGTGACGACATCCGGCCCCGTTCCATCGCATCGTGACTCCGTCCTCACTCGCACCAGGAGCCTTGCATGAAGAAAATCGTCCTCACCTTCGGCCTCATCTCGGGCCTCATGATTTCCGTCCTTATGGGCGGCCAGCTTCTCATCGCCGACAAGATCGGCTCCGGCCACAGCCTGCTGCTCGGCTACACCATGATGGTGGCGTCGTTCCTGCTGGTCTACTTCGGCATCCGGAGCTACCGCGACAATACCCTCGCCGGCCAAATCTCCTTCGGCCGCGCCTTCGTCTGCGGCATCCTGATCGCCCTCATCACCACCGTCTGCTATGTCGCCATGTGGGAGATCGTCTACTTCAACTTCATGCCCCACTTTATGGACAGCTACTTCGCCGCACAGATTCACAAGGTGCAGTCCGCCGGCCTCGACCCCGCGACCGCCGCCGCGCGGGTCGCCGCCATCCAGCACTCCCAGCAGCTCTACCAGAACCCGCTCGTCAACATGGCCTACACCTTCATGGAGCCCCTGCCCGTCGGCCTGGTCATGACTCTCATCTCCGCTGCCATCCTCCGCCGCAAAGCCCGCGTCGAACCCGCCGCCGCTCCCGCAGTCACGACCACATAGATCAAAAGGCCGCGGCGTAAGCCCCAACCTTTCATCTTCCAACGGAAACACCTAGCTACTATGGACAAACGGTTCTCATAGGAGGCGGCATGGCTTCAATCATTGGCTTTGGCGGAATATTCTTGCGCGCGGATGATCCCAAGGCTCTCTATCAATGGTACGAGCGGCATCTCGGTCTGGTGAAGTCCGGCGGAGCATACGGGTTTCCTCCCTCGACGCACGAGGCACAAGTGGTGTTCGCCCTTTTCAAACAAGACAACGCATACTTTCCACCGGCACAGAAGGCGATGATCAATCTTCAGGTGGATGACCTCGATGGAGTGCTGGACCGTTTGATAGACGAAGGTGTCACGGTCGATCCAAAACGCGAAAGCTACGATTTCGGCAAGTTTGGCTGGATCACCGATCCGGAAGGAAATCGTGTCGAGCTTTGGCAGCCTGTCGCAACTGGCTGATGTCGGTGCGTTGTCGCGTTTCAATCCGCGGCGGAGGCGCAATTCCATGGAACCAATCCGTGTTTTTTCCCGTATTTCGTCCCATGAGCGCCGTAGCGACATGGCCGGGAGTGCTGGGAGGGGGACGCAGCCTCTCCAGAACCAATGGTTTGTGGTCTCCGGCGACGTCTTCGAGGGTGATTCCCGGGTATTCTTCTCCGAACGGTAAGCGGCCTGGTGGCAGGACGATCGGCTCGATGGAACTGGGCGGAGACAAGCGCGGAGACAAAGGCGGGGATAAGTCCGTCACACGGAGAGAGAACACGGCCGCCCGCGCCGCCGCGGGGTTGCCGGCGGTGCCGCCTGCCGATGTGGACTGGACCGCTCTGGTGGAGAAGTGCCTGCGCGGCGATGGCGGGGCCTGGGCGGAGTTGGTGCGCAGCCATCACCGTCGCGTGTACGGCATGTGCTACCGCTTTACCGGCTCCGCGCACGACGCCGAGGATCTGACGCAGGAAGTCTTCCTGAAGCTGTATGGGAACCTGCGCAGCTTCAACAGCGAGAAGGGCAGCTTTACCACCTGGATCACGACGCTGACGCGGAACCTGCTGGTGGATCACTTCCGGCGCAGCCGCATGGAGCGCTCCACCGATTCGCTGGACGCGGGCTGGGATGCTGCCGAAGAGACGCGCTCCGGCGCCGAGCTGCTGCAGGATGCGCGCCGCTCGCCGCACGATCATACGGTGGCGCACGAGCTGGAACGGATGGTGCAGGGGGCGCTCGCAAAAGTGTCACCGGAGTTGCGCGAGGCGGTTATTCTGCGTGATTTAGAGGATATGGATTATAAGGAGATCGCTCTGGTGCTGCGGGTGCCGGAGGGGACAGTGAAGAGCCGCATCAGCCGGGGACGCGCAGAGCTGGCCCGGCTGCTGGGTCGTAATAAAAAGCAAGTTATGTAGTCATAGAAAACTGGTGATGTAACCGTGGCAACGAATCACAATCCGGAGAAAGGACGACCCCGCAGCCTGAACTGCGAAGCCTGGGAGGCGATGCTGGCCGACGCGCTGGACGGCACGCTGAGCGCAGGCGACGCGGAGGCCTTCGCTGCGCACAGCCAGAGCTGTGGCGCCGGCTGCGGTGAGCTGCTGGAGGAGGCGAAGCGCGGCACGGAATGGCTGCGATTTCTGCGCGAAACGCCGGAAGCGCCGGAAGGGCTCCTAGAGAAGATTCTGGTGGGAACCTCGGGATTGTCCGAGACGCAACTGCCGCTGGCGGCGAGCGGCGCAGTGGCTATTCCGCACCAGCCCTGGCTGGGCGTATCGGTTGCGCTGCTGCAGCGGCATGTGGCGGAGTCGCGCATCCTGATGACGCTGGCGATGGCGTTCTTCTCGCTCGCGCTGACGCTGAACCTGACCGGGGTGCGGCTGAACCAGTTGAAGCTGAGCGATCTGAGCCCGTCGGCGCTGGCTGCGTCGGTGAGCCACCAGTACTACACTACCTATGGGCATTTGAACCGTTACTACTCAAACCTGCGCATCGTCTACGAGCTGGAATCGCGGGTGAACGAGATACGCAACAACAACGCTCCGGCGGCGCGGCCTGCTGCGCAGCAGCAGCAACCGGAACAACAGCAGCAACCGCAGCCACAGAAGGCGCAGCCAGCCACCAAGCCGGGCGGCGCGGCCCGCAAGGCGGGGAGCCTTGCCCGTCCAGAGCAGCGTCCGGAGCAGGGTCGCAGCGACGACGAGCCGCCGGTACCGGTGCTCGCGCTCTTCCAACAACGTTCCAAGACAGAAGCAGGACC
Organism: Acidobacteriaceae bacterium; assembly: GCA_035642955.1. Taxonomy (GTDB): domain Bacteria; phylum Acidobacteriota; class Terriglobia; order Terriglobales; family Acidobacteriaceae; genus KBS-83. The sequence goes on along the minus strand of DASQRJ010000117.1, from coordinate 5,959 downwards.
GCGTCCGCAATTGCAGGTGTGTGCGCGGAGCAGCACTTTCTCCTCGGGCCTCGCGTTTGTATCCGAAAGACCAGGCAATCAACATAAAGCATTTTTCCTGTTACCGCGGACTGCAGAGATCCACTCGACGTGGCCTTTCTTAACGGAAAGGCCACACGAACTGTCGCTCGATGGCCTGCACCTACAGGAAAAACGCTATAAGCCGTCAGAAAGGAGCCTGGTATGAATTGCAACTATCATTCCGAAGTACCTCGTCTGCCTTTTGCCAGTTTTGCGGCAAAGCGCTGTGCAAGGATTGCGTGCGCAACGTAGGGGGTTCTGTGTTCTGCGAGGCATGCCTTGCGGAGCGGCTGCGTGGCACGGGCGCGGGTGCGCCGGTCTCGCCCATCTTCACCGGTACGCCGCATCCCTTGCTGGCTGCGCTGCTGGGCTTCATTCCCGGCGTCGGCGCCATGTACAACGGGCAGTACGCCAAGGCGATCGCGCACGTGGTGATCTTCGCCGTTCTGGCCAGCCTCAGCGATCACTCCGGAATCTTCGGGATTCTGGTGGCGGCCTGGGTCTTCTACCAGGTCTTCGACGCCTACCAGACGGCGATCGCCCGGCGCGATGGACATCCGCTGCCAAACCCTTTTGGATTGAATGACATCGCGCAGCGGATGGGCATCCATCCCCAGCCCGGTGTGCCTCCGGTTCCTCCGGCGCCGCCGGTACCCCCAGCCGCAGGCGCAAGCTGGGAGCCAGTGGCAGGAGCCACGCAGGCGGGCCAGCCGCAGCCGGGAGCGTACGCGGGATTTGTGCCCTCTGCGGGCGCTGCCTACAGCGCACAGCCGTATGCCGGACAGCCACAGCCGGGTCAGTCGTATGCGGGACAGCCCTATCCGGGCCAGGCGGGCTACACGCCCACGCCGGGGGCGCCGTATCCACCCCCGCCTCCGTTCGCTTCCGGCTATAACGGCCGCGACATTCCTACGGGAGCGATCGTCCTGATCGGGCTGGGCATCCTGTTCCTCTTCGGCTCACTTGGCCTGCTGCATGAGAACTGGGTATCGCACGGTTGGCCGCTGCTGATCATCGGGCTGGGCATCTGGATCATCTTCCGCCGCACGCAGAGCCTTCCGCAGGCCCTTCCGCCGTATGACCCGTCCTCGATCCACAGCCCGGGGCATACGCACGCGGCACCTGCGCAGACGGGGCCCACGGACACGACGGGAGGCCCGCGATGAACGGCTGGCTGCTGATCCGCCGTCTGCGCGGCCCGGCGTTCCTGCTGATGTTCGGCGTGACGGCGTTGCTGCATGAATGGCACATCCTGAGCTTCGGGCAGAGCTGGCCGCTGTATCTGGTGCTGGCCGGTGTTCTGGCGCTGGCCGAGCGCGCGGCCTTTACGGCGCCCGATCCCTCGCAGATGCCGCCGCAGTATCCGCCCTATGCGGGCAGCTATCCTCCGCAGCCGCCGCCGAGCGGCTGGCAAACGACTCCACCATCGCCGGGCACAGGCATGGTGCCCGCTCCCCCGAGCGAGATTGAGCGCACGGAAGGAGGCCGCTGATGGCTGCCGCACCTCCGCCCTATACCTCAGGTCCCTCCGGGCCCGGCAACCCAGGTGGCAATCCTGACCCACGCTGGCAGTGGAAGGCGCAGCGCCGCGCTGCCAAAGATCAGTGGCGCGCGCAGCGTGCCTACTACCGCGGCATGCGGCGGCCGTCCATGGTGCGGCCCATCGTGCTCATCCTCGCCGGCATCGTCGCACTGCTGATTCAGGCCGGGACCATCAGCGGCTACGAGTTCTGGGACTGGTATGTGCGCTGGTGGCCGGTGCTGTTGATCGGCCTTGGCCTGGCGCTGCTGGGCGAATGGTACCTGCAGCAGGGCGATCCCTACAGCCGGCGCACCGGCGTGGGCGGACTGGTATTTCTCATCGTGCTGCTTGCGGTGCTGGGCGTTGCCGGCAAGCACGCGATGAACAGCCCCTTCGGCTGGCACTTCGACGACGACAACGACAACAACTGGAGCATGCACCTGTGGGGGCCGGAGCACGACGCGGACCACCAGTTTGACCAGGCCTTTGGCGCGAACGGCAAGCTGACCATAGACAATCCGCATGGCGATGTCTCGATCTCGCCCTCGACCGACGATCGCATTCACGTGAGCGCGCACGAGAGTGTGCATACGTCGAGCGACCGGGACGCGGACAAGCAACTGACCAGGCTGCGGCCCGAGCTGCAGGTGAACGGCAACGAGGCCACGCTGACGACGGCGAACCTGGACCGCGGCGGCGTGGACCTGACGGTGCAGGTGCCGGCGGATACCAGCATTTCGATGAAGGCGGGGCGCGGCAATATCGCGGTGAACGGACTCAACGGCACCATCGGCGTCGATGCCGGACACGGCAATGTGACGCTGAACAAGATCGGCGGCGCGTGCACGGCGCGGATGTCCGGCGGTGACTTCTCCGCGCACGCGCTCACCAGCACGCTGACCGTCAGCGGACGCACGGAGGACGCGAACGTCTCCGACGTTACCGGCGCAGTGACGCTGAATGGCGACTACCTGGGCGAGGTGGACGTGGCCAAGCTGAGCGGCCCGCTGAGCTTCCACTCCAGCCGCACCAGCTTCGAGATCGATCACCTGATCGGCGATCTGACACTGGACGACAGCGACCTGACGCTGGCGAACGCGAAGGGCCATATCCAGGCAACGACGCACGCGAAGAACATCACGCTGACCCGGGTGGCCGGACCGCTGGACCTGGAGACCTCCGACGGCGACATCAGCGTGCAACTGACCGGCGGCGATGGGCCGATCCACCTGCGCAACCATAACGGCGCGATTGAGCTGGGGCTGCCCGCGAATCACCTCTTCAACGTGGATGCGAGTGCGCACGACGGCAGTGTGACCAGCGACCTGACGTATGCCGGCAAGGTGGAGCGGAGCGATCACTCACTCACCGGCAATACCGGCAGCGGCGGCAATGCGACGCCGGTGGTGCTGGTGGCGGATCACGGGGATGTGACCATCAAGCGGGCGGATGCAAATGCGGAGGCTCCTGAAGCGCCGGAGGCGGATGAAGCTCCGGAGGGGCCTGAGGGCAATCCGCCGAAACCGCCGAAGCCTCCACGTCCACCGCATCTGCGTGTGCCGTCGAGTGCCCCTGTGCCGCAGACGACGACGCAGTAGCGGTTTGGGGTCAGCGCAGTTCTTGAAATCGTTCCGGATCCCAGAATCGGATGGGGCGGACCTGCGCTGGCCATACCTTGCGTCCAGGCAGATTGAATTCGTGTCGCAGATAATCGTCGAGATCGAACCCGTAGTAGATGATGTCCATCTGATAGACCGAGAAGACAGGGTTTCCTGCTTCGTACGGCTCTTCAGGGATGTATCGATGCGAGTGGATGGGAATGAGCTTCGGCGCCTCTATGATCTTCGCCGTCGCAACCTCGAGCGCATCGGCAAGCAGTTCCGGCCTCGGCCCCCATTCAGGAAGCCAAAATCCATTGTTTTCCACGTCGAATAAACAGCCGTGCAGTGGCCAGTCCCGCATTTTTCGAAACACAGTCTCGTCGTCTGAGCGCCAGTTGTAAAAGCCCTTGCTTGCGGGAAGCGCGGTTTGCAGGAATGAGCGGAGGTCAGGCGGAAAGCGGAACTTGTATTTTCGCTCCGCGGCTTCCACTTCCTGATCGGTCAGCCCACTGTCGAACTCCAGGCCATCCTCCCTGAGTAGAGTCACTAATTCGAGCCAGTGGTGTTTGTCCGTCATGGAAGTTCAATCAGCCCGCAAGATAGCGTTCCACCAGCGCGGCTGCACGCTCGATCACCTGATCCAGCGATAAGTCCGTGGAGTCGATGATGGTTGCATCCTCGGCCGGGCGTAGCGGCGAGTCGGCGCGGGTGCGGTCGCGGCGGTCGCGCTCGCGGATCTCTTCGAGCACTGCGGTGGGAAGTTGCGTGGCTGTCGAGCTGCCGCGCGTCTGCTCGTCTGTGCGGGTTTGGTCGTAGCGCCGTTCGCCGCGCTTCTCCGGCGAGGCATCGAGGAATATCTTCACCGGCGCATGCGGGAAGACGACGGTGCCGATGTCGCGGCCTTCCATGACCACGTTGCCCTGCGCGCCCAGCGCCTGCTGCAGGCCGACCAGCCAGCGGCGGATGGCGGGGTGCACGCTGACCTCCGACGCGGCGGCGGTGATCTGTGGGGTGCGAAGCTGCTCGGTGACATCGACGCCGTCCAACAGAACACAGTTGCCCAGAACGCGATTGCCCTCCGCACCGGACTCCACACCTGATTCCAGACGCACCTGCGTGGTATGAGCCAGCGCTTCGAGCGCGACGGCATCGCCGGTGGGAGTTCCGGCACGGAAGGCCTTGAGGGCAAAGGCGCGATACATGGCGCCGCTTTCCAGATTGAGCAGCCCGAAGCGCTGGGCCAGCGCTCGCGCCACGGTGCTCTTCCCTGCACCGGCGGGACCGTCAATCGCAACAATCAGCGGTGGCCGGCTGGTCCGTTCCGCCATCTAGAGCATTTCTCCTATAGGTGTATAGCGACCAACATAAGTTATTGTGGCTTTTCGATAAGGAAAAGCCACGCCGAAATCCTCTCCGCTACCGCACAGCAATAGGAGAAATGCTCTAGCCTTCGTCTCCTTCGCTGCGCGGTTTGCGTTTGGGCGCACCGAGGCCGCCGGGGCGCTTCGCAGCGGGACGCTTCGCACCGGCGGATTTGGCGCGTGGCTTGAAGTCACCTTTGAAGCCGCCCTTGGCGGGCGGGCGAGCCGATCCACCGGGACGTGCTGTGCCGAACCCGCCGGGGCGCCGAGGCTTGCCCGAGCTGGTGGTGGTCGAAGTGCGGCCCTTACCCGGAGCTGCCCCTGCGGGGCGAGGTTTGCCGAAAGGCTTACCGGAAGCGCCGGGTTTGCGGAAGCCGCCGGGCTTGCGTGGACCTGCGCCGAATGTTGGACGCGGCGTGCGCGGCCGGCCGGCTGCTTCGCCATCGGCGGCGGGGCGATCGCCCGCGGGTTTGCGGAAGCCGCCCGACTTGCCAAAGCTGGGTTTGCCAAGACCGGGTTTGCCGAAGCTGGGCTTGCCGAAAGCAGGTTTGCGGAAGCTGCCCGATCGGCCGGCAGGCTTGCTGAATTCGCCGGGACGGCTGGGCCGCTGACTGTCGGCGCGGAAGGGACGCCGTTCCTGCTCGCCGCCTTCGGGCCGTGCGGCAGGACGACTGCCTTCCGGCCGTGGGCGGGGGGTGAAGTTGCGCTGGGGACGGTCGTCGCCACCAGACTTTCTGAAGCCGCCGGACTTTCCGAAGCTGCCGGCCGGGCCGCGCCGGGGAGGACGATCTCCGGCGGGAGCGTAGGGACGCTTGAAGGGACGGTCGCCTTGCGGACGAAACGGCGGGCGGGATTCGCCATCGCGGCGCGGCGGACGGCTGAAACCACCGGGACGTGCGGATCCGCCGGCGGGACGATCTGAACCGCGATCCCCTTGCGGCTTGCGGAAGGGACGGTCGGGACGAGAAGTGCCTTGGCCGCCGCCAAAGCTGCGCGGCGGACGCTCGCCGTCGCGCAGCGGCCGGCCCTGCCCAAATCGTGGGGAACCGGATGGCGATCTTCCGGCGCCTGCTGCGGGACGAAAGCGTGGACGATCGGCGCCTTCCGCAGAGCGCGGCGGCCGATCGCCGAAGGGTTTGCCGGGAAACGGCTTTTTGGGCCGGAAGCTGCTGCTGCCTTCCGAGCGCGGTGGCCGCCCCTTGGCGAAGCCGGGCTTGTATGCACCACCACTGCGGGGTGCGCCACGGGACGCGCCACCTCCGGGACGAGCGGGACGATCTGGGCGACCGGGACGGGCGAAGCGGTTGGGCCGGTCGGGACTGCCGGAACGACTGGGACTGCCGGGACGCGCGGGACTGCCGGAACGCGCGGGACTGCCGGGACGAACCGGGCGCTCTCGCCTGTCCGCGGAAGAT
>DASQRJ010000116.1:0-5919 GCA_035642955.1 Acidobacteriaceae bacterium | reverse complement strand
GCTTTGGCAAATGGAGGAACGCGAATGGCGCTACTGGCAGTGCGAATGGCGTTCGACAGATACCGGGCGCTCGCGGTCACTGCAACGATGACTGCCGCGCCCTCGAACGCAACATGCTAACCTCTGCCGTTATGGGCGCCTGGGGAACCGCAGTCTTCTCCGACGATACTGCGTGCGATGTCCGGGAATCGTACCTCGACCATCTTGGCGATGGCCTCTCTGGTCCCGATGCGACAAAGGCGCTTCTGCGTCAATGGTCGGGCTCGCTCACGGATCGTGACGAATCACCTGTGTTCTGGTTATCCCTTGCTGCCACTCAGTGGCGTTGCGGACGTCTGGAGTCTGAAGTCCTGCGAGAAGCCCTGAATGTCATCAACAACGGATCAGACCTCGCAAGGTGGCACCCAGGTTCGAAAGATTTCAATAAACGCAAGCTCGTTCTTGAAAAGCTCCGCCTCCAGCTCACCTCTTCTCAACCTCCAGAAAAGCGAGTTTCTAAACGTTTCCGAGATTCGAACGAATGGGCAGTCGGCGACCTTGTTGCCTATCGGTTGCCTTCCGGCCGCTTCGTCATCTTGCGAACAATTGGACACCACAGTGATAAGGGTGGGACCAGTCCGATCTGTGAATTGCTTGATTGGAACGGAGAGCACCTACCAAGATCATTCGAATCTTTTGGTGTTCTGAAGAGCAGTGGGATAAGACCTATGACTCAGTTCATGATTGGGCGCGTTCGCGCTAAAGAACGACCTGAAGAGCGTCTTCAACATCTTGGCGTGAACATATCTCCGTCTCAGAAACCACATCAATACACGGTCTTGTTGTGGAGATGGTTCGACAAAACGTTGAGGGAAAAATTTGGACTCGAATAGAGATACCTCTACGTAAGGATCGCCATGGATTCAAATTGAAGAATTTTTTGTCTCGGTAAGCCCAACTTACTTTGTTGTCAGCGTCGCCTGCCGCCCCTGCAGAAAACGCCGCACCGCCGCATCGCGCTCCAGACCGATCGCGATCTCGTAGGCCTCTCTCGCTTCGCCATGCGCGCCCGTCCGCGCCAGCAGCTCCGCGCGCGTCGCCCAGTATGGTTGATACTCGGCCAGCCGCCCATCCGCCGACGCCTCCGGCAGCGCATCCAGTCCCGCTTGCGCCCCGCGCAGCTCGGCAATCGCCAGCGCCCGATTGATCGCCACCACCGGCGACACGGAGAGCGCAAAGAGCGCATCGTACAGCGCGACCACCTCCGCCCAGTTGGCCACGCCGGTCTGGCAGCGATGCACGTGCGCCGACTGCAGCGCGGCTTCCATCTGATAGTGGCCGATCGCCCCCAGGGTGCGCGCCCGCAGCAGCAACCCTTCAGCCTCGTCGATCATGCGCGCATCCCATAGCGCCGGATTCTGCGCCGCCAGCGGCACAAACTCGCCCTCCGCGGAGCGCCGCGCTGCCCGCCGCGCCTCCGCGTGCAGCATCAGCGCCAGCAGACCCAGCGCCTCCGGCTCTTCCGGCAGCAACTCCGTCACCAGCCTCGCCAGAAACATCGCCTCTCCCGTCAATTCGCGGCGCACCACATCCATGCCGCCATCTCTTCCGCCAGCACCGGTCCAGCCCTCCGCAAATGCGGCATAGATCGTCTCCAGCACCGTATCCAGCCGCCCCGCCAGCTCCTCGCGTCCGGGAACCACAAACGGAATCCCCGCCTGCCGGATCTTCTCCTTCGCCCGCACCAGCCTTTTGCCCATCGCCGCCGGCGAGGAGAGAAATGCCGAGGCAATCGTCTTCGCATCCAGCCCCAGCACCACCTGCAGGATCAGCGGCGCGCGCACTCCAGCCTCGATCGCCGGATGCGCGCACGCAAAGATCAGCGCCAGCCGCCGGTCGGGAATCTCCACGCTCTCTGCCGCTGCCGCCTCCAGACCCTCGGCCAGAATCTGCAGCTCACCTGCTGCCGCTTCTGTCGTTGAGTGCCGCCGCGCCGCATCGATGACCTTGCGCCGCGCCACCGTCAAGAGCCACCCCTCCGGATTGGCCGGACAGCCGTTGCGCGGCCAATCCGCCAGCGCGCATAGAAATGCCTCGGAGAGCGCATCCTCGGCTGCCGTCACATCACGCGTGCGTGCGGCCAGATAGGCGACCAGCTTGCCGTAGCTGCGGCGCGCCACTGCCTCCGCCGTGCTGCGTGCCTGCTGGTCGCCCTCTTGTGGACTCATAGACCTACCCTTACATTGCCCAGACCGGCCGCACCTCGATCGTGCCGTGCCCCGCACCCGGGCACCGCGCCGCCCACGCAATCGCCGCATCCAGATCCGGCGCTTCGATCAGGTAGTAGCCGCCCAGTTGTTCCTTCGAGTCCACGTAGGGGCCGTCCAGCACCTGCTGCTTGCCATTGGCGATCTTTACCGTGGTCGCAGTGGAGGTCGGTTGCAGCCGGTTCGAACCGACGAAGGCGCCCGCTTTCTTCAACGCCTCGGTGTAGGCCATGTAAGCCGCCATTCCCTGCCGCTGTTCTGCCTCTGACATCTTCGACCAGCCACTCTCGTCTGAATACAGCGTCAACAGATATTGCATGTGAATCCTCCGTCCTCGATGGTCAGCGGAGTTTCTATCCGCTCTACTCCCATGACGTCCCGGCATCTGTCATTTGGACAAGGCGAAGGCATTTCTTCGCGCTTTTCAGTTGGACACGCTGGGCGACGTACGCACGCCCAGCATTGCGGACCTGTTGATCGCTGTAGTGGACAATCAGATCCTTCAGACAGAAGGAGCGATCAGATGAGTACGCCAGCGAATACCTTGCCAGAGTCTTTTCCGCAGCGCACCGTTCCACCGGCCGGTCGCTGTCTGACCGCTACGCGCTCGGCCACGCACCCCTCTTAGATCGCCTGCTCTGCCCGCACTCTTCCCCGCCAGTGCGACCACACAAACCACGCGCAGCCCACCACCAGCATCAGCACCACCACCAGGTGGAAGCGATGGAAGATTTCCTTAAACCGGGGATCGGAATCCCAACCCGCACCCAGCCGCATCCCTACGTAAGCCAGCGCATAACACCACGGCCAGGAGCCGAGAAACGTGTAGAGATGAAACCGCCCTTGCGGCATCTTCGCAATGCCTGCCGGCAGCGCGATAAACGTGCGCACCACCGGCAGCAGCCGCCCGAAGAATACCGTGATGCCGCCCCAGTGCTCGAAGTAGTGGGTTACGCGGTCAAGATCGTGCCGGCTCAGCAGCACGTAGCGGCCAAAGCGCTCCACCAGCGGCCGTCCGCCATACGCGCCAATCCAGTACGCCACCAGCGAGCCCAGGTTGCAGCCCAGCGCCCCAGCCGTCGCCACGCCCAGCAGGTTCAGCTTCCCCGTGTGCACCAGGTAGCCGGCGAAGGGCATGATGATCTCCGATGGCAGCGGGATGCACATCGACTCGATACCCATCAGCAACGCAACGCCCCAATATCCGGAAGACGAAATCACTGCAATGATGAAATGCGCTATGGTGGCAAGGATTTTCTCGCTCATCGCTTATCGCTCATCTTCGGCTGAGTATACCGTCCGCCTCCGCAGCGCGGGCGCACCCCGTCCACCTTTGAGCGGGTTTGCGCATCAGAAAGAAAGCGCCGATAGTCTTTGATATTGCGCAAAGAGCAAGAGGAGACGCAGCACCTTGCATCAAAACGCGGACAGCCGACACCCGATCCACACACGAAGAATATGGAAATGGCTGGGAATCTCGTTTCTGCTCAGTGTGGTGGTGCTCGTCATCATCGCTGAAATCGTTCTGCGCCACGCCGGCCCCATCCTCAAGGGCCGAGTCATCGAAACCCTCAGCACCCGCTTTGACAGCAAGGTGGAACTGGATACGCTCGATGTCTCGCTGCTGCACGGCCTGCAGGTCACCGGCGGCGGCCTGCGCATCTATCCGCCGGATGACGTGATCGCCGCGGGCGCCGCCGATCCGCTCATCGCTGTCCAGCACTTCGACTTTCGCGCCGGCATCGCGGGTCTCTTCATCAAGCCGATGCATGTCAGCAGCGTGCACGTGAGCGGCCTCGACATCCACATTCCCCCCAAGGAGTATCGCCAGCAAGCCAGCAGCGGCCGGCCGCAGAAGCACGGCGGCAAGATCAAGATCACGGTCGGCGAAATCCTCTGCGACGACTCGCAGCTCATCATCGGGACCGCCAAGCCGGGCAAAGATCCGAAAGACTTCGTGCTGCAGCGCATCGTGATGCACGACGTCGGCGGCAATGCCGCGTGGCCCTATGACGCCACGCTCACCAACGCCATCCCGCGCGGCAACATTCATGCCGTCGGCACCTTCGGCCCCTGGAACCTGGAGAGCCCCGGCGACTCGCCCGTCACCGGCAAATACACCTTCGACCACGCCGAGCTCGACACCATCCACGGCATCGGCGGCGTCCTTTCTTCTACTGGTCAGTTCACCGGCCAGCTCAACCGCATCGTCGTCGACGGCACCACCGACACCCCCGACTTCCAGCTCGACACCGCCAAGCATCCCGTGTCGCTGAAGACCGAGTTCCACGCCATCGTCGACGGCACCAGCGGCGATACCTCCCTGCAGCCGGTTCATGCCGTGCTGGGGAGATCGAAGTTCACCTGCTCGGGCTCCGTCGTCAATGTCAAAGGCAAAGGCCACATCATCGATCTCGACATCGACATCCCTGCCGGCCGGATACAAGACTTCCTCAACCTCGCGGTGAAGACGCAGCCGCCCGTCATGAGCGGTGCGCTGAACATGACGGCGAAGATCAATATCCCGCCGGGCAAACAAAGCGTCACGCAGAAGATCGGCGTGCGCGGCCGTTTCTTCCTCACCGACATCCACTTCAACAACCCCGCGGTCGAGGACAAGGCGGATATGCTCAGCCTGCGCGCGCAGGGCAGACCCGGCGAAGCCCATCCCGGCGCGCCCGACGTTCAGTCTCAGATACGCGGCGCCTTCGATCTCCACTCCGGACGCATGCACGTCAGCGAACTGAACTACACATTGCCCGGCGCCACCATCAACCTCACCGGCGAGTACACACTGGATGGCAAAACATTTGACTTCACCGGCAAGGTCCGCACCAATGCCCAGCTGTCGCAGATGGTCTCCACCTGGTGGAAGTCGCTTCTGCTTAAGGGCGTCGATCCCTTCTTCCACAAAAACGGCGCCGGGGCCGAGATTCCGGTCAAGATCAGCGGCACGAATTCGTCACCCAAATTCGGCCTGGACCTCGGCAACAAAAACTAGCCAGCCGCCATCCCCAAGACTCATTTCGGAACCCACTCGCGCACCGAGACCGTCCCTACCGCCTCCAATGGAAGAAATTCATGGCCGCGCCGCGCCGTATTTGCTACATTCAGTGCGCTATGAAGGGCTTTTTCCTCTTTCTTTTTCCTGCTCTGCTTTGCTTGACACCAGCTTTTGCCCGCGACTCCGCCCCCACCTGGGTTGAGGTGCGCAGTCCTCATTTCATCGTCATGACGGACAGCAATGCGAAGCAGGCCACGCACCTCGCCGATCAATTCGAACGCATGCGCGCCGTGCTGCATACCCTCTTTCCCGGCGCCAAAGTGGATGCGCCTACTCCCATCATCGTGCTGGCGCTGAAAGATCCGCGGACCTTCAAAGCACTCGAACCGAAGCAGCTTCTAGCCAAAGGCCAAGCGGAAGTGGACGGTTACTTCCAGTCCGGCCCGGAGCAAAACTACATCGTGCTTCGCCTCGACGCCAAATACGAACATCCTTTCGCCACCGTCTATCACGAGTACACCCACTTCGCCTTCAGCGGTGCGCAGCAGGGACTGCCCTTATGGCTGAACGAAGGCATTGCCGAGTTCTTCCAGAACACCGACATTCACGACAAGGACGTCGACCTCGGGCAGCCGAGCGCCGATAACGTTCTCTATCTGCGGCAGAACC
>DASQRJ010000115.1:0-2871 GCA_035642955.1 Acidobacteriaceae bacterium | reverse complement strand
CGATGCGTCCTGCTGCAGCCGGCTGGTGGTAAACGGCGCCGTGGGATTCTTGCGCCGCTCCTTGCGCTCCACCTCGCGCACCGACCACTTCGCCTTTTCAATCGACGCAAGGACTTCCTTGGTGATCTTTTCGTTGGGCAGCGCATTGCCGCTGACCGTGTCCACCTTGGCGCTCTCGCCGTCGATGCCCACAAAGCGCGCGGTGAAGACGCTGTCGTCCTTCGCGCTCGTCTTCAGGTCGGCGTCACCGGTCCTCAGGAGCGCGTCTACAGTCCAGTACTCGACCGGCTTGAATGCCTTGATCTCGCGCTCGCGCTCGACGATCAGTCGCAGCGCCACCGTCTGCACCCGCCCTGCGGAGAGTCCGCGCCGCACCTTGTCCCACAGCAGCGGCGAAATCTGGTAGCCCACAATGCGGTCCAGCACGCGCCGCGTCTGCTGCGCATCCACCAGGTTGCGATCCACCGCGCGTGGATGCTCGAAGGCCGCGCGCACCGCCTTGGGAGTGATTTCGTTGAAGGTCACGCGCTGGATCGAATTCTTCGGCGACACCTCGCGCAACTCATCTTCCAGATGCGCGGCAATCGCTTCGCCTTCGCGATCCGGATCGGGCGCCAGGTAGACATGCGTCATCTTGCCCGCGATCTTGCGCAGGCGATCCACGATCTTCACCTTGTCCGGCATCACGATCAGGTCCGGTAAGAAGGTGCCGTGCTCCAGCTCGACGCCAATCTTGTTTTTGGGTAGATCCTTCACGTGGCCGATGGACGCCTCGACCACAAAATCTTTGCCCAGATACTTCCCGATGGATTTCGCCTTGGCCGGCGACTCGACAATAACCAGTGATTTACTCATTGCTTCCCTTCACTTCCGCTGCTCTCCGTTCCGGCCGCGGATCTGCCGGTGCGTTCCTTGTTGGCAACGCTACTGTGCCGGCGGCTTGGCAATTTGTTGCGCCGCTCGCCGGGCAATCTCCGAACGCTATAGCATTTTTCCTACAATGGGAAGTCGCCCCCCGAAAGTCGCGAAGACTTTCTCGGCCGAACCTTCCCTTCGCGAAAGACCACAGATGCCTCGGCGGATCGCGCGAGGCCCGTCGAAAAAAGCTATACCATGCGTTCCTCAAGAGTGTCCAAGCTAGTGTCCAAATTCGCTCCCATTCGCGTCCCAAATGCGCTCGGAAAGGCCGTTTTCGAGACAAAAATGAGACGCCGCTCCTCGTCGAAGGTCGCGCCATCTTCCTGCATAAAGTTAACCAGAGATACAACTACGGAAATGGCAGGTACGCCGTTCCCTCACATGCGCCGGAGGTAGTTTTTGCCCGGAAGCTGCCGGATATGATTGTTCAACTCCAGCTCGAACAGCGCCGTAAATACCTCAGCCGAGGTCACTTGCCCCTCCAGCCGTTCCAGCAGTTCCTCCAGGTGCAGAGCCTCATCCATGCGCAGCACCTCATAGACCGCGCTCTCCGGGGGACTCAAAACAGGGCCGCCTGGCAATCCCGGCCTATCCTGTCTGGGTAATGATGCAGTTATCCCCTCGCCGGATGCAGGGAATAACTCCTCCTGCCCACCCCCAACCCCCTCTAACTCCAATCGAATCTGCGTCGGAAGCTCCTCCCAGACATCCTCCCAGGTAGCCGTCAGCCTGGCCCCCTGCTTGATCAAGGTATTCGGCCCCCAACTCCCTTTGTTTGTTACGTTTCCAGGCACCGCATACACATCGCGATTCTGTTCCAGCGCACAGCGCGCGGTGATGCGGGTGCCGCTCTGCTCTCCCGCTTCCACCACCAGCACGCCCACGCTCATGCCGCTCAGGATGCGGTTGCGCAGGGGAAAGTTCTGCGGCGCTGGAAAGGTGCCCATCGGCTGCTCGGAGACGATGGCCCCGCCCGACTGGATGATCTCTTCCGCAAGCCCCTTATTTTCTTTTGGATACACCACATCCAGCCCCGTGCCCCACACCGCCGCGGTGCCTCCGCCGGCCTTCAGCGCGCCTCTATGTGCCGCCGTGTCAACGCCGCGCGCCATCCCGCTCAGAATCACCATGCGGCGCGCCGCCAGGTCGCGAGACAGCATCTCCGCCATGCCAATGCCATAGGGGCTCGGCGCACGCGTTCCCACCACAGCAATCGAGGGCCGCGACAGCAGCTCGCGGTCGCCGCGCACCCACAACACCGGTGGTGGATCGAAGATCTCGCGCAGGCGCACCGGGTAGTCGGCGTCGGCGAGCGTCATCACACCGCAGCCGCTGTCACAGATGCGCTGCCACTCCTCCTCGGCCGCTTTGCGCGCCTTGCCCTCGGCGATAAAACGTGCGGATGCGACAGGAATCTGCAGAGCCTCGAGCGCCGTCAGCGGCAGGCGAAACAACTCCGCCGGTTCACGCATCCCGCGCACGGCACGCTGGATGCGGCGCGGCCCCAGGCCCGGGGTCAGCGCCATGGCCAGCCATGCCAGTGTGGTCTCAGTTGCAAGGGAAGGAACGCAGATGGTTTCGGGGCCCGGCATGGATAGGAATGAGGCTATGAGCCCGAGACAGCCGGGACAATCCGACGAATGGGGGACGCATCGGCAAGCCGTTACACTATCCAGTGAGCCGTCTTCGCGTCGCTGCCATCCGCTTTCTGAACCCCGCGCCGCTCATGTGGGACTTCGATCACCCGCCGCTCGCTGTCCCGCTCGCCGAACGCTACGACATCGAAAACATGATGCCCGCGCAATGTGCCGAGCATCTCGCCAACGGCACGGCTGACCTCGGACTGGTCCCCATCACTGCCTTCGCACAGAGCAGTGATCTCCGCATCGTTCCCGGCTGCGCCATAGCCTCGAAGGGTGCGATCCGCTCGCTATTGTTGATCATGCGTGCCAA
>DASQRJ010000114.1:0-2589 GCA_035642955.1 Acidobacteriaceae bacterium | reverse complement strand
AACCTTGCTCCTGCTGGCCTCGATCGGCGCCGTGCATCTTGCTTCTCACGCGGCCTTTTCCGTGACCACACAGAGCTTCCAGGGAGCAATCGTGGGATGGGCACAAGCCGCGACGCGATTGCAACTGGGCTGGCTGGCGATTGGATTGCTGATTGCGTTTGTGTTGTTCACGGTGTCGCGTGGCTTGATGGAGAGCCGCCAGCGCACCTAATCGTTTTTCGACAGAGACAAGGCCAACACCGTCCGGCAGCGTTGGCCCTTTGTGGCTTCAGGCGAACTAGAGCTTCGCGACGAAGATTCTCAGGCGCTCGAGCCCCTCTTCCACGTCCTTGTGCGAGACGGCGTAGGAAAAGCGAATATGTTCGTGCGTCCCGAAAGGTTCGCCCGGCACGACGACGATGCCGGCCTCATGCAGCAGGCGGGTGGTCAGCTCGGCCGGTGTGGCGATGCCGGAGTTCTTGAGCAGTCCGGAGACGTTGGGATAGGCATAGAACGCACCTTCCGGCATGGTGCAGGTAAGGCCGGGAATGCTGCGCAGGCCGGCAACGATGGTGTCGCGCAGGCGGATGTAGTCGGCGCGCATCTCTGCGACGCACTCCTGCGAACCGGTAAGGGCGGCGATGGCGGCCTTTTGCACCATGGCCGCGGTTGATGAGGTCGACTGAGACTGCAGTTTGCTCATCGCGGCGATGATCGGCTTCGGACCCAGCGCAAATCCCGCGCGCCAGCCGGTCATGGCATAGGTCTTCGAGAGCGAGCCGAGCACGATCAGGTGCTCCTTCGCTTCCGTGACCGATGCTCCGGAAAACGGCGCTTCGTTGAAGATCAGGTAGGCGTAGCACTCGTCGAGCATCAGGTAGATGCCGCGGCTGTGTGCGAGCCGCACGATGCGCTCCAGATCGGCGCGGGGGATGACGGCGCCCGATGGATTGGAGGGCGAGTTGAGGATGATCGCCTTGGTGCGCGGTGTGATGGCACGCTCGATCGCTTCGGCGGTAACCCGGAAATTCTCGCTCTCGGCGGTCTCGACGTAGACGACCGTCCCGCCGGCGTACTGGATGATGTCCTTATAGGAGACCCAGTAGGGGACGGGCAGGATGACCTCATCGCCATGGTCGATGAGCACTTCGATGGCATTGAAGAGCGCGAGTTTGCCGCCAGTGGTGAAGACAGCCTCGTCTGGGACATAGTTGGAGCCAAAATCGCAGGCATGGCGCTGCACGATGGCTTTGCGTACCTCGGCGATGCCGGAGACGACGGTATAGCGCGAGAAATTGGCTTCAATGGCAGCGATGGCCGCGTCCTTGATATGGCGAGGCGTGGCGAAATGCGGTTCGCCCGCGCCAAAATCGACAAGTTTCGCACCCTCGGCGCGCAGCTTGGCGGCCGCCGCGGTAACGGCCATGGTGGCGGAGACTTCGATGCGGCCGATGCGCTGGGTCAGCTTCGGCGCGGAGGCCGGAGTGGCGCTGGACGGGTTTGCGTTGCCGAGGGTCGCGGTGGCGCTCATACTACTAGTTTACAGGCGTCGCTCCGCGATGGCTTCGCAGCTTTCAGTAATTGTCTCTAGCTGAAGAATGATCGCAGTTGCGTCTCCACCATGCTGCCAAGATAGGCAGGCGCCTTCTCCACGTTGACGGTCAGCACCCCGTCGGCCAGTTCGAAGGTAGCTTCGACGCCCATGCCGGAGACCCGGTTGCCGTCCACCGTGAAACCCGCACTTTTCAGTTCGCCCAAACCCTTCTCCAGGACTTCAGGGGTAACACCTTCGATTGTGTGAGTAGCCATCACCGTACTTTACGACGGATCGTCGAATGCCTTGGGGACTTCTCATCTGGCCGTGAGAATCTTGGCGACGCGATCCAGATCGGCCTCTGTATCCACGCCGATGGTGGTGTGCGGCGTTGGCTCCACATAGATCGGGATGTTGTGCGCGAGCAGACGAAGCTGTTCCAGGCGCTCGGTTATTTCCAGCGGATGCGGCGGCAGCGTGGCGAAGCGTTCCAATGCTACGCGCCAATAGGCGTAGAGGCCGAGGTGCTTCCGGTAGACGATCCCACCGGTACGATCGCGGTCGAAGGGGATCGTAGAGCGCGAAAAATAGAGTGCACGCCCGTCTTCGGCGAGTACGACCTTGACTGCATTCGGGTCGGCGATCTCCTCCGGCGTGCAAGGCGTCCATAGCGTCGTGACCTGTGCGTCGATTCCCGGCCGGTCGAACGGCGCGAGCAGCGCGTCGATGTGGGCGGGGAGGAGCATCGGCTCGTCCCCCTGGATGTTGACGACGATCACGGAATCTATCTTCCGTGACACCGCATGGACGCGATCCGAGCCGCTTTGCAGCTCAGGCGAGGTCATCATCGCCTCCCAGCCATGCTGCGCAGCCATCGCCATCACCTCTTCCGAGTCGGTTGCGATGACCACGCGATCGAGGCGAGGCGCCGCCAGCGCCGCTTCCACAATCCACTGGAGCATGGGCTTGCCTGCGATATCGCGCAGCACCTTGCGCGGCAGCCGCGTGGAGGCAAGGCGCGCGGGGATCACGGCCAGAGTGTGAATGGAGGGCATGGAGATCCTTTGGAATACCAC
>DASQRJ010000113.1:0-7256 GCA_035642955.1 Acidobacteriaceae bacterium | reverse complement strand
CGGGAAGTTTTCCTTCGCCCACTTCATCTCGGCGGCCACGTCATCGGTGGAGCGCTTGCGCCAGGCATGTCCGCTGAGCGTCTGCGGCCAGAGGCAGAAGGTGCACTGCGCGGGGCAGCCGCGGGTGGAGTAGAGCGCGATATACGGGTGCAGCAGGAAGGGAACGTTGTAGCGCGTCACGTCCATGTCGCGCTTGTAGATCTTGGTCGCCCAGGGCATGGCATCCAGGTCTTCGAGCTGGGGACGATCCGGGTTGTGCGCGATGGCGCCGTCGGCTTGGCGGTAGCTGATGCCGAGAATCTCCGAGAGCGGCCTGCCGTTGGCGAACTCCACCACCGACATGTCGAACTCGCGGCGGCAGATGAAGTCGATGACCGTGCACTCGTTGAGTGCGCGATCGGGCGAGGTGGTGACCGGCGGTCCGACGAAGGCGATCTTGATCGAGGGATTGGCGCTCTTGATGGCCTGGGCCAGCGCGTGATCTCCGGACCAGCCCACGGTGCTGGTGAAGAGCACCAGGAATTCGTAGCCCTTCGCGATCTCAATGGTCTCATCGGCAGAGACGTGATGCGGTGGCGCGTCGAGCAGGCGCGACCCCTCCAGCAAACCGGCGGGGTAGGCGAGCCAGACGGGGTACCAGTAGGACTCGATCTCGCGGGTTGCGGGCCAGCGGCTGCTGGCGCCGCCGTCAAAGTTTTCAAAGGAAGGCGGGTTCAGGAAGAGCGTCTTCAGTGGCATATTGTCTAACCCCTAGTGTACCAGCCAGACACTGGTGAAGGGGCAGAAAATTGCCTCGAGAACAGTGCAGGATCAGCGTATTCCAGTGCGGGTAAACGGTTATGGATGAGAGGCCTGCATGGCCCATTCTTCAATGGTCCCGAGCGATCGCTGCAGCTGTATCTCCGCCTGCATCAACTGGAAATCGGCCTCGAGCTTGTCTACGTAGCGGCGGCGCTCTTCGATGCGGGCCTTTTCCTCATCGCGCGGGGTCAGGGGGTTAGCATTTGGGTTACCTGAGCCGTTCTGGATCTGGGTCATGACGGCATCCAGATTTTCCTGCGCGTAATCACTCTGCAGGCGGGCGATCTTCTGTTGCAGCCGCAACTCTGCGAGGCCGCCGGAGAGCTCGCGCGTCTGCTCGCCGATCTGCAGGCGAAAGAGGTTGGCTTGTTCGCGGGCATGGACGGCATCTGCCGCAGAGACATGGGCGCGATCACGCGCCTCGGCGTCAAAGATGGGCAGTTTCACATCGATACCGACGTCGAAGTTGTTGTGCTGGAAGCGCAGATAGTACTCGGCGTAGTTGTTGAACTTCGCGTAGCGGCTGTACTGAACGCCGAACCCGACTTGCGGCCGCCATTCTTTCCGGCTGTCCCCGAGGGCAAGGTTCTGCTTGGATCGCACGTCGGCCTCGGATGCGGCAAGCGCGGCATTGTGGGCATTCAGTATCGCGTTCACATCCGTCGCTGCCGGGGGGGCGGGTGGTTGGGGAATCGAAGCCGGCTCCGGAGTGACTGCATCCTCGGTGAGTCCGGTCAGGTTTGCCAGGCGCAGCCGAAGCAGGCTCATGTGGTCCTGGATATGGAGGCGCCGCAGCTCCAACTGCGCATTCACCAGCTCGGCCTGGGTCACGTCCACGGCGCTGGAGAGTCCGGCGGTGTTGCGTTCGCGTTCGATCTCGACCAGCCGCTCACCATCGCTGTGCTGTTGCTCCAGCGCTTCCAGTTCACGCCGGTCCGTATCCAGCTCGATATAGCTCAGGGCCGCGTTGGCCACCACCTTGTCGCGGGTATCGCGCAGTGAAGCCTGGGCAGATAGCAATGCAGCGCGCGCGGCGCGGATCACCGCCGGCTGCGAGAAGGAGAGCAGCAGCGAATTGGCGGTGGCGGTGACGAGGGAAGGCTGGCCGACCGGGAAGCCATAGGAGTATCCCGGGGTCGATTCGATCACCACGCCGGGAACGTAGGCATCTTTGGTTTGACGGAGACCGGCTGCCGCGCGATCGACGTCCGCGGTGGCCATCTTGACTTCATGCGAGTTGCGCAGCGCCAGGTCGACTGCCGTGTAGAAAGAAATCTGCTGCGCCTTTGCCGGTGGCGCCGCGGTCATCGCCAGGGTGATGAAGGCGACGAAGGCGGGCGCAGCGACTCGCGAGCGAAGAGGCGGGTGTGGCAAAGGCAATGTCCTGTACTTAGTGTCCGGTGTTGGTAGCAACTTGCTTGGTTGGATGATAGACGCTGGCGATGGCGGTTGCCGCCTGAATCTCCCGTGCTGCACCCGCAGTGTCACCTTGCTTATTCAGCAGGTCGGCGAGCAGCAGATGCACGCGGAAGGCCGGTTCATCCTCTGATTTGTCCGGAGATGCGAGGTACTCGCGAAGCAGCCGGATCGCGGTCTGCGGATCCTGGTCGGTGCGCGTGAGC
The DNA here is from genome assembly GCA_035642955.1 of Acidobacteriaceae bacterium. GTDB lineage: Bacteria > Acidobacteriota > Terriglobia > Terriglobales > Acidobacteriaceae > KBS-83. The sequence continues at coordinate 4,833 of DASQRJ010000113.1, read as the reverse complement.
AGGTGGGCTGCGTCCACCAGCGGCTCTCCGCGTCCGCCACTTGCGTCCAGGCCGGAGCGGATCGCCTCCTGCATGCGGAGGAGGTCGTTCTGCTTCTGATAGAAGGAAGCGAGGACCATCCAGTAGTTTGCGGAGCGGGATGAGGCAGCGATGGCCTCGCGAAAATGCTGCTCCGCTGTGGCCGTGTCCTTATTGCTCACCGCGATGCGGCCGCGCAGTTCCTCGGCGCGGGCGTGGTCGACGCCGTCAAGTTTGACGGCCACGGCAGCGGCCTTGTCCTTGCCACCGCCCACGATGGCAGGAGCCTCGGTGTAGTACTCACCCAGATCGGAGAGCGCCTCGGCGTTGTCTGGATCCAGTGCGGCGGCGGTTTCAAATTCCGCTTTCACCCGTTTGGCGAGGCCGTAGGCCTTCAGGAAGGAGACCCGGTTCGCCTTTTCCCCGAGCGCGTGCCCGTACCAGAGATGATTGTCGCTGCTGTTGGAGTCGAGCGCGACTGCCTTCCGGCAGGCATCGACGGCGTCGTTCCATCGCTCCAGTTGCAGGGCGAGCCGGCACAGCAATTGCTGTGCCTCCGCATCGTTGCTGCCCGCCGCGGTGGCGGCCTGCAGCAGCTCGAGCGCGTGATCGGCATGGCCCTGCTGGAGATCGTGGATCACAGCCGTGCGGCTCTCGGGGGCGAGAGCGGACAGGCTGAGTGGCATCCACAGAGCGATCAGCAATAAGGGGGAAATACGCATGAAAAACTTTCGGTCCGATACATCGCGGCGCTTAGTGATCGATCTGCACCGGCACGCCTTCGGCCAGGGGCTCACCGTTAGTTGTGCTGAGCGCGACGGTGGCGTTTTCTGCAAGTCCGCTGAGCACCTGCACCTGGGTAAGATTCCGCGCGCCGACGGTCACCGGCTGCCGTCTGAGCACCTTGCCGCGCAGCAGATAGACATAGTTCTTGCCGCTCTCGCTATGCAGCGCTTCGCGCGGGATCGTGAGCACGTGGTCCATTCTCTGTTCGGTGACCGTCACTTTCACGTTCGTACTCGGCAACAGCTTGCCATCAGCGTCATCCACGCTTAGAAGCACCTCGCCCACATTGCGGGTGTTCTGATAGTTAATGATGGTGGAAGGCATGCTGAGGATTCGTCCATGCCACTGGCGATCCGGCAGCGCGTCCCAAACAATGGTTGCCGGTTGGCCCACATGCAGCGCACCGAGCTCGGGTTCGTCGAAATAAGCGCGGACCTGAATCCGGGTAAGATCCGCCATCTGCAGCAGCAACGAGCCTTGCTGGACGTACTCCGATTGCGACACGGGCAGGGAATAGACGGTGCCGGCGAAGGGGGCACGCACATTGGAGTCGATCACCACAGTGTTGGCGGCCTGGTAGGCAGCCTGAGCCTGTTCCAGATCGGCTTTGGAATGGGCGATATCGGCCGGTGAATAGCGCGCGGTTTGCTTCTTTTGGAGAGTCAAAAGAGATGTGTTCGCGGCGTCGAGCCGTTGCTGCGCGGCAGCCACCTCGCCAGGGGCTGCCGCACCCTGGGCAACCAGCTTCTTCAAGGTGTCGAGGTCGTGCTGCGCCTGATCGCGATCCATCTGTGCCTTGGCCAGCTCGCCGGCGAGCGAATTGCGCTCTTCCTGCGTGCCGCCCTGTTCCGTGGCCTGATAGCTTGCCTGGGCACCGCGCAGCGTGGCAAGCGCGCCAACGCTATGCGCGACCGCATCCGCATCGTCCAGCGAAAGCAGAAGCTTTCCCTTCGACACCAGCTCACCGGACCTTACGTAAAGGCTCTTTATCGTGCCCGGGGTGGGGGCGTGGGCTTCGAAATTGTGCTGGGGCTCGATCTTGCCATTTGTGCTGTCGGTCGTAACCAGGTCCTGCATCGTCGCCTGCGCGACGCGCAGAGGCAGCTGCTCGCGGGTGAGCCTTCGCACCGCGAAGAAGACGATGATCAGCAGGATTGCGGCGAGCGTCCACAATACGACCGGTTTCGCTCTGCCATTTGAAGTTTCGGCCATTCGTTCTAAACCGTGGGTAAGTATATAAGACGCGCTTGCTGCTCCTTTGGAGTCAGAAAGATGCGTAGAGTGCCCAATGCGTACAATATAGGGATGACGACCACGCCGCGATATACCGATGAGCACGCACGCGCGGGGCTTGCCACGCACTTTCCGGAGATTGAGACCTGGGAGAACCAGTTTCGGGGCTATGAGATTGTCATCGACAACCCTGAGTTCACCTCTGTCTGTCCCAAGACCGGCTTGCCGGATGCCGGAGTCCTGACCCTTCGCTATATGCCGCGTGAGCGGTGCCTGGAGCTGAAATCCTTCAAGGAATACTTGTTTTGCTATCGCAACCTGGGCATCTTTCAGGAAAACGTTGTAAACCAGGTGCTCGACGACGTGGTGAAGGCCTGCGAGCCCGAGTGGGCTGAGGTCAAGGGCGACTTTCGCCCGCGCGGCGGCCTTTCCACCATTGTGACAGCGCGTTGGCCTCGGCCGGTGAGTACGCGCTAAGCTCCAACCAGATGCCGCACGACGAGCACCCACGGTACAGTCACGCGGCATGGGCACTGGGGCTGCTGACGGCCCTGAATCTCTGCAACTTTATCGACCGCTACGTGCTGCCCGGGGTGCAACCCCTGGTGCAGCACGAGTTTCACGCCACCGATGAACGGATGGGCGCGCTCACCTATGCATTCTTCATCACCTACATGCTGGCTGCGCCGCTGACCGGCTGGCTGGGCGACCGGGTGCCGCGCAAGCCGCTGGTGGTGGCGGGAGCGGTGTTGTGGAGCGTTGCAACGCTGCTGACGGCGACGGTGCACAGTTACGGGCAGCTCTACTTTCGCCATGCGGTGGTCGGCATTGGAGAGGCCACCTTCAGCGTATTCGCGCCCGCGATGATTGCCGATATGTATCCGGAGCGGATACGAAACAAGGTGCTGAGCGTCTTCTACCTCAGCATCCCGGTGGGTGCGGCGCTGGGATATCTGATTGCCGGGCAACTTGGCTCGACGTATGGATGGCGCATGCCATTTCTGGTGAGCGCCGGGCCAGGCGTGGTGATTGCGATACTGATTCTCTTCTTTGTTCGCGAGCCGGAGCGGGGCTCCGCGGACCGTCTCAAGGCCACGCCGACGCGCGCGACGATCGCGGGCATGTTCACCAATCCGGGATACTGGACGGCTACGCTGGGCATGGCCATGATGGTCTTCACCCTGGGCGGTATCTCGGTCTGGCTGCCCACCTTCCTCTCGCGTATTGACGGGTACTCGTTGTCAGGCGCGAACCAGGTTCTGGGCGCGGTGACGGTGATCGACGGGATTCTGGGCACGATCGCCGGCGGATGGATCGCACAGCGCTGGCTGCGGACCAACCACCGTGCGCTGTATCTGGTCTCTGCATGGAGCGCAGTGCTGACGCTTCCTGCCGCGGTGATGGTCTTCTTCGGGCCGCGTGCATTGCTGGTCCCTTCGATTCTGCTGGCGGAGTTCTTTCTTTTCCTCAACACCGGTCCGCTGAATGCGGCGATCGTCAACTCCGTCTCGGCGGCGGTGCGCTCCTCCGCAATTGCTTTCAATCTCTTTCTCATCCACGCGCTGGGCGATGCTCCTTCGCCGCGACTGATTGGAGCCATCTCGGACCGGCATGGACTGCGCCTGGGGCTGGGGCTGACGCTGATCACGCTGGTGCTGTCTGCGGGGATTTTGTTCTTTGGCGCGCGGTTTGCTCCGCCCCTGCCGGCGGAGGATGAGGCCGCCACGTGACGCTACTGCGGACGGCCGGGCTTGCGCTGGGGTGGGGTGTGGCGCTGCTGTGGACGGTGCGGAGTGTGGGGTGGCTGCGTGGCATGTCGCGGCTTCCGGATCTGCTCGAGCAGAATCCGGAGCCTGTACATGAGTCGCTGAGTGTCATTGTGCCGGCTCGTAACGAGGGGGAAGCCGTCGCCACGGGGCTGCGCTCGCTGCTCGCGTCGAAGGGCGTGGAGCTGGAGCTGATTGCCGTCGATGACCGGTCGACGGATGAGACGGGCGCGGCGATGGATGCGCTCCTGCAGGCGCCGCGCGAGGCGGGTGTCGCGTACATGGTCGAGCATGTGCATGAGCTGGCAGCCGGATGGCTGGGCAAGCCGCATGCGATGGCGCGTGGAGCGGCACGGGCGACGGGGGAATGGCTGCTGTTCACGGATGGCGACGTGGTCTTTGCCGAGGATACGCTGGCGCGCGCACTGAGCTACATCGAGAGTGAGCGCGGGGATCATCTGCTGGTGGTGCCGACGGCGGTGACCGGCAGTGCCGGGGAGGCGATGATGCTGCCGTTCCTGTATGTGCTGTCGATCTGGGGTCCGCGCTTGTGGCGCGTGAGCGATCCGCGGTCGCGGGATGGAGTGGGGGTGGGCGCCTTCCACCTGATGCGGCGAGCGGTATACGAAAAGGTCGGCGGATGGGAGCGGCTGCGGATGGAGGTGCTGGAGGATGTGCGGATGGGCTACCTGATCAAGCAGGCCGGCTTCGCCATGCGGGTGGCGACGGGGCGCAACCTGGTGCGCATTCGCTGGGCACACGGCGCGTGGGGCGTGGTCAGCAACCTGACCAAGAACGTCTTCGCCGCCTTCCGCTTCCGCGTCGGATTCATGGCGGCGGGAACGGTGGCGACTGCAGTCCTATGCCTGCTGCCGTTCGCGGGATTGGCGCTCGGGCTGCGCGGGGATCGCGCGTGGTTGTGGCCGAGTCTGGCGTCGATCACGGCTCTGGGCGCGCTCTACTGGCGCTATCGGCGCTTTGCCGATCCGAATGGCGTAGCAACGGTGGCTTGGCTGGTGACGTTTCCGCT
>DASQRJ010000112.1:0-2883 GCA_035642955.1 Acidobacteriaceae bacterium | reverse complement strand
CGCAACATCATGACCGAGGATGTCGTGACGTACTTCAACCGCGAGACCGGTCAGAACCTGACCCCAATCTTCAACCAGTACCTGCGCCGCGCGGATATTCCGACACTCGAGCTGCTCTTCGACTCAACGCAGGGAACGGTGTCCTATAAGTGGCGCGCGGACGAGCCGGGATTCTCGATGCCTGTTCTGGTCGGAGAGAAGGACCACTGGCAACGCATCGAACCCACGCTCAACTGGCAGATCATGAAAACGCCGCTGACGAAAGACCAGTTCCAGGTGGCGACGGATCTCTTCTACGTCAACGTGCAGAAGTATTGATGTCGCGCAGCCACCCGTTGCCACTGCATGGCGTGACGGCACTTTTCAACTCAACACAGAACGCGCAGAGGTCGCCGCAGCGCTCCGCAAATCACCGCAGACCACCAGCCCTTCATCACAACCCAGTCGAGGCGTAGCATCTCTCCCATGGACACCACGCGCCGCACGCTCTGTCTCTCGCTCCCGGCCCTCGCCGCCACCGCCGCGCTCGCTCCTGCAGCCGCACGCGCCGCAGATCCGCCTCTCGCCCCGCTTCCGTCTTTCGCCAAACCCTTTGACACACTTCCCGTTCACCAGAATGGAGCCAATGCCTCGCGCGCCATCCTCGACGGCATGACCCACTCCAACGATCACCTCGAAGTGCACGAAACCACACTCGCCCCAGGCAGTTCGCCGCATCCGCCCCACCGGCACGGGCATGAAGAGCTCTTCCTCATGATGCAAGGCACACTCGCCGTTACCATCTCCGGCAAAACCACCGTCATCGATCCCGGCGGAGCCGCCTTCGTCCACTCCGGCGAGCTTCACGGCGTCCGCAACCCCGGCGTCACTCCCGCGCAGTACTTCGTCGTCGCCATTGGAAGCTAGATAACCTGCGAGTCCCCATGCCTGTGTGGGCAGATCGGTATGAGTCAGGTCGCCCCACACAGCGAACGTCAGCGACAAAAAGGAAGCGAACTCCCACACCTCGCGCCGAAGACGCCTTTGCCCGGACGGCCAGTCCCTTTGCCCGGATAGCGAAATCCGTGTTAGCGTCCGTGTCACATATACTTTGCGCCTCGGCGCGTTTTTCTGAGGGACATCTATGCTCGTTTCGCCTCGCTGCCTGATCCTGGCCGCCACTCTGCTCGCCATTACGTTACCCGCCATCGCACAGAACACGCCCGCCTATCCCAGCGAGACTCCGGCACATTTCCAGCCCACCAATGCCGGCTTCGACTACCAACGCCGCGACGTCATGATCCCCATGCGCGACGGCGTCAAACTGCACACCGTCATTCTTGTTCCCAACGGGGCAAAGAACGCACCTATCCTGTTGACGCGCACGCCTTACAGCGCTACCGAGCTCACCTCACACGAGCAGAGCTCGCATCTCGGCCCCATCCTCCAGGGTTATGACAACGCGGTCGACGTCATCGTCGATGGCGGCTACATCCGCGTTGTGCAGGACATCCGCGGTAAATACGGCTCCGAGGGCGACTACATCATGAATCGCCCCATCCACGGCCCGCAGAACCCTACCGCGGTCGACGAATCCACCGATACCTACGACACCATCGACTGGCTGGTCAAAAACATCCCCGAGTCTAACGGCAAGGTCGGCATTCTCGGCATCTCATACGACGGCTTCCTCCCCCTGATGGCGCTCATCCATCCCCACCCTGCACTCAAGGTTGCCGTTCCCATGAACCCGATGGTCGACGGATGGATGGGGGATGACTGGTTCCACAACGGCGCCTTCCGCCAGCAGAATCTCTCCTACATCTACGAGCAGAGCGCCACCCGCTCCAATACCACACTGTGGTGGACAAGCAGCTATGACGATTACGATATGTTCATGCGGGCAGGCTCCGCCGGCGAGCTCGCCAAAGAGCGCGGCATGGAGCAGCTCGGCTTCTGGAACAAGGTCGCGGCGCACCCCGCCTACGACGCCTTCTGGAGCGACCAGGCCCTCGACAAAGTGCTCGCCAAGGAGCCGCTCATCGTCCCCACGCTGCTCGTGCATTCGCTCTGGGACCAGGAAGATATTTACGGCGCCATTGCCGTCTGGAAGGCCATCAAGCCCAAAGATACAGCCAACGATAAGCTCTTCCTGGTGATGGGCCCCTGGCACCACGGTCAGGAGATTGAAGATGCCAGCACCCTCGGCGAGCTGCACTTCGGGCAGGACACAGGCCTCTACTTCCGCCAGCACGTTCTCGCGCCCTTCCTCGCCCACTACCTGAAAGATGACGCGCCGCAGATCCCGACCGTCACCGCATTCGAAACCGGCGTCGACAAATGGGAACAGCTTCCATCATGGCCTGCCGGATGTGCTCAAGGCTGCGACATCCAGCCCACGCCGCTCTATCTCGAACCCGGCCTCGGCCTCGCTTTCGACAAACCGTCGGGCGGCAATGCATACGACAGCTATATCTCCGACCCCGCTCATCCCGTGCCCTTCCGCAAACGGCCCATCCAGCCCGTTGGCTATACCGGCGAGCTGACCTGGTCGGAGTGGCTGGTCGACGACCAGCGCGAAGCCTCCGGTCGCCCTGATGTCCTCTCATTTGTAACCAGCGCACTTACCCATCCGGTCAAGATCAGCGGCCAGCCTGTTGTGCATCTCGTCGCCTCCACCAGAGGCACCGATTCCGACTGGGTGGTCAAACTTATTGACGTCTATCCCGACGAAGTTGCGGAATATCCGCACCTCGGCGGCTACCAGCTCATGATCGCGGCGGACATCCTGCGTGGCCGCTATCGCGAAGGCTTCACCGTCGCCAAGCCCATCCAGCCCAATACCCCGCTGCCCTATCGGTTCGATCTGCCTACCGCGAACCACGTCTTCCTGCCCGGCCATCG
>DASQRJ010000111.1:0-5518 GCA_035642955.1 Acidobacteriaceae bacterium | reverse complement strand
CCCTGTTGCAGCGGTATTCCCGTGTCGATCATCCAGAGGATGCCATCCGCGTTCCCGTCAGAGGAGATGAACGGCGTCGTTCCGCGGGTATTCTCCAGAATGCTCGGCTTCGTCTCGGCTCCGTAGCTCAATTTTCCGGAGTAGACGAACTCTCGTATCCCGGCCGGCGCCGTTGTCGTCGTCGGAGTCACTCCCAGAAAGATGGAGCCGTTATAGTACGCGGACGTGCCGAAGATCTCGTACGAGTTGGAGTTGGTCGTATGCGTCCCGGACGCATCCGTGCAGCTCGCGGAGTAGGGCGAGATCAGGTCAGACTCAAAGTAAATCGTCTGCACCGCGCCGGCATCGTTCGCCTGTTCTTTGCCAAGGTTTGCCGTGTTCACTAGATACAGCTTGCCGCCCTTGCCGCCCCCAACCAAATTTCCGCTTCCAGGAATCAACAGCAATCCGCCGGCCGCCAGGTCTCCATCATTGCAATTCAAATACGCATAGTTGTCGGGCGTGAAGTAATCTTCCAGCTTCAGGGTCGAACTGAATTTCAGAATCGAATCCCCATACGCAGTCTTTCCATCCCAGGGCCCGTTCCCGGTCGACACGTAGACATTTCCGGAGTTGTCCGCGATCGGGCCACCGCCGCCCATCCACACACCACCCGCGCCGCCGTACTTGCCCTCGCCATTGATGTTGGGGCTGGAATTGAAGACCCCGTTCTGCACCAGAGTTTTCGCGTTGTAGGAAAGCAGCCATCCGCTATGACAGTTGCCGAAGCCGAGATATACGTTGCCGTTCGCCAGCAGCAGCGCCGCCCGCTGGATGCACGATCCCGGCAATGAGACGGTGCCGTTGACACTCGTCGAATTGGTTCCCGCAACCGAGGCGTGGATGGTCACCGGGCCGCCGAACTTCTGCGCACCGGTTGTGATATCCAGCGCATTCAGTCGATAGGTAGAGCCGCTCGCTGAAGACTTTTGCGAGGACACCACATAGATCGTGTTCGACCCCTGATCGATGACCGGCGTGGATGTGACCCCCAGCCAGGGCAGTATGTCGCTGCCGGAGACCGGCGTCTCCCCCGACTTCAGCAGCGAGACCTGCCACAGCGGCGTGCCGCTGCCATAGCTGTCCGCGTCGAAGGCGTAGACGCTGTCGTGCTCGGTCGCGACATACACGACGTTATGCGTCGCACCCTTGATGGTGACATTGGACATCAGCAACGGCTCGGCATACGCATACCCATCCAGCAGATACGAAAACAGTTTTCCGAATGTCTTCGAGCTCACGCTCCCCGGAGAGAGTGACGTCTCATTCGCATTCAATCCGCTGCGGTTGTTATCGAAGTGCCAGGTCACCACATTGACGCCGCCGCTGCCTGCCGCCGTCACGCTGACCGGATCGCTTCCAGTGATCCCGCTCAGCGAAGCCGTCACCTGCGTGGAGCCCACTGCCTTCCCCGTCGCCAATCCGCCTGCGGCGATCGTCGCCACTCCGGTATTCGCAACCGCCCAGGTTGCCGTGGAGCTGATGTTCGCCGTCGACTTGTCGCTGTACGTTGCGGTAGCCGTGAACTGCTCGGTGCCGCCCACCGCGATGCTCGGATCGCTCGGCGTCACCGCGATCGACGTCAGCGTCTTGGTCGACGTGCCGACGGTCAGATTGATCGTTGTGTAGGCAGCGCCGCCGCACTTATCCCACTCTTCCACCACCGTGTGCTCCGCCCCCGCCGCCAGGCTGATGCTGGTGTTCAGCGTCGCCGCATCCACGACATAGATCAGCTTGTTGTTGACGTAGATCCCCATCGAAGCCACGCCTTTGGCGCACGTGCTGGTCGCCGTCGCCGCATAGCTCACCGGTGAAGTCACCGTGCTGTTGGCAGCCGGCGCGGTCACCGTCACCCCGGACTTGCTGGAGCCACCGCCGGAAACCGTGATCGAAACCTTGGTATAGCTGGCTCCGCCGCAGTGGTCCCATTCTTCAACCGTCGTGCTGTACGATCCCGCCGCCAGCGAGAGCGTGGTGTTCATCTTCGTGCCGTTCACCACATACGTCAGCTTGTTGTTGACGTAGATGCCCATGGTGCTGACGCCCTTCGAGCACGTCGTCGTGGTTGCCGTCGCCACGAAGGAGACAGGCGAGGTCACCGTCGCCCCGCTCTTGGGGCTGGTAACCGTGACTGTGGCAAAGGCTGGGGCGGCAAACGACAAAAGCACACAAACCAAAGTGCGGATACTTCTCATAGCGGGCGCCTTCTGGACTTCTGTTGGCATGCGGGACCGAAACCAGGGCCGCCGCGCGCGGACAGCCCCTATTGGGCAGAACCGGGGAATACTTCGGGGGAGGAGTACTCGAGCGTCCGCAGTCTAGCGTGTCGCCAACTGCGTATTCAATGTTCTTCACGATGCGGACTGGAAAGATTTTTGATGAAGTGAATCGCACCGTTTTGCCGGCGTAGACGTTGCGCGCAGATCCGGCAAACGAGCTGGCAAGAAAATGTCCTGCTCGGGCGGCGCATCTGCCCGGACGGCCAGTCCCTAGAGCATTTGGCCGCTCTAACCTACAGAGAAAATGCTCTAGTGCGCCAGTGCCTGCGCGTCCGCCTTGCGCGGATGATTGCTCCGCAGCAGAAACGACAGGAAGAACATGATCGCCGCCGTCACGCCCAGCAGCCAGAACGTGTCTATATAGGAGAGCGTCGAGGCCTGGCTCAACATCGAGCGGTACATCCTGCCGTACGCCAGCGCCCCCGCTTGACCGCCGCCCGCATCTCGTATGTGCCCGGCAAGGACGCGGGTCGAGTTCTGAAAGATCCGATCGCCCGGCGCGGTGTAGTTCGCCAGCATCACCTGGTGCACCTGCGCGCGTCGCGCCAGCACCGTCGTCACTGCAGAGGTGCCCGCACTCGCGCCGATGTTGCGCACAAAGTTGATCAGGCCGGCGACCGCATTGCTCTTCTCCTGTGGCAATCCCAGATACGCCACAGTCGTCGCCGGGATGAAGATGAATCCTATTGGCAGATACTGTGCAATGCGCAGCCACGTTGCCGATGCAAAGCTCATCTGCAGGTCCAGCCGATGCGTCGAATAGAACATCCCCATCGTCAGCGTCGCCCAGCCGAAGGCGATCAGATGGCGCGCCTGAATCCTCGCGGTCAGCTGACCCACGATCGGAAGCTCGATCAGCAGCAGCACCGCCGCCACCGAGAGCACCATGCCGGCGCTCGTCGCGGTGTATCCCAACAGGCTCTGCAGATACTGCGGCATCAGCACCGTCGTCGAAAAGGACGCCGCTCCCACCATCAGCATCATCACGCTCGCCGTGGCGAAGTTCACGTTCTTGAACAATCGAAGATCAAGAATCGGGTGCTTGACGTGTAACTCCCAAAAGACCAGCGCCACCAGCGCGATCGCCGCGATGATTGACAGCGTCAGAATGAAGTGCGATCCGAACCAGTCATCCTCCTGCCCCTTATCCAGCACAATCTGCAGAAAACCAATACCCACCGCCAGCAGCCCAAAGCCAAAGTAGTCGATCTTGCTCTCGTGCAGCGTCGTCCGCTTCAGGAATGGCGGATCGTCGACATATCGCAGCACCAGGAAGATGGCCATGATGCCCACCGGCAGGTTCATCAAAAAAATCCAGCGCCAGCTATAGCTGTCCGTCACCCACCCGCCAAGCGTCGGCCCGATCGCCGGCGCCACCACCGCGGTCACGCCATATACGGAAAAAGCCAGCCCTCGCTTTTTCGGCGGAAAGGTATCGGCCAGAATCGCCTGCGCCATCGGCTGCAAGCCGCCGCCGCCGACGCCCTGGATCACGCGCGCCAGCAACAGGAAGGGCAACGTCGGCGCCACGCCGCAAAACAGCGAACTCACCGTGAACAGTGAAATGCAGATAAGGAAGAACCGCTTCCGTCCCACCAGCGACACCAGCCATCCGGTGATGGGCAGTACGATTGCATTCGAAACCAGGTAGGAAGTCAGCACCCACGTGCTCTCGTCGCTGCTTGCGCCCAGATTGCCGGCGATGTGCGGCAGCGCAACGTTTGCGATGCTGGTATCCAGCACCTCCATGAACGCCGCCAGCGATACCACAAATGCGATCAGCCAGGGATTCACCCGTGGCGTCCACACGGATTCCGGATTGGCAATACTGGCTGCGCTCACTGCTTTCTCAAAACCATCTCTTGCAAATGTAATTACGAAACGATAATTTTCGTTTTATTGTAACGTGGCCCCCGGCAGATGGAGCTTGGTCCATGCTTCGGCGTTTTCATGGGAGTGACTCGCGTTGAAGGCGAAGAGAGTTCGCGCATCTGAATCGCCCAAGCGCGCCACCGGCCGCCCCCGGTGCGAGAAGACGCGTCAGGCTATCCTGAAGGCAGCCTTTCGTCTGCTCAAGCGTGAGGGCTTCGACGGCGTCTCCACCCAGCAGATCGCGATCGAAGCCGGCGTCAGCACCGCGACCCTCTATCGCTGGTGGGACAACAAGCAGGCCATCCTGCTCGATGCCTACCTCGAAACCACCCGCGACCTGCTGCCCTCCGGAAAACACGGCAGCCCGCTGGCACGCTTGCGCAAATACACCCTGCGCATCGCCGAATTTCTCAAGGACGAGAATGGCCGCGTCTTTCTCCGGCTGCTGTTGGCCATTCAGGACGACCCTGCCTTGCGCAAAGGCTTTTACCAGGAGATCTTTCTACCTCGCCGCGCGGAAGGCTGCACCGTGGTGCAGGAAGCGATCGATGCCGGCGAGCTCCCGGGGACCGTGGTTCCCGACTTCATCATCAACCTCTTGATCGGACCGCAGGTGTTGCGCGCGCTGCTGGGGCAGGAGCTGGACGCAAAGTATGCGCAGCGCATCTTCGACTCCGTCATCAAAGCCGCCCTGATCAAAGCGGCCCCGATCAAGGCAGCCCCGATCAAGACAACCTTGGACGAGAGCGAGCTTCACCCGAAGCTGCGCAGGGGAACGCGCACCAGCCGTTGAAACGTGAGAGTGAATTGCCGCTAGAGCATTCTTGGTAATACTGTGAACCGCCGAGATGCCTTCGGTGTGGCTTTTCCTTAACGAAAGCCACCAGAGCGGTCGCTGGACCGTCTACACCTATACCGAAAATGCTCTAGCTGTCCTTGCGATACAGCAGATCGCGCATCGCATGCCTTCGCGCCTCGTTCAGGCCCTTGTCAGCGCTGCTGGCGCCGCCGGGTTTCGCACCCGCTTCCTGATCATCCAGCGCACTGCACTCCGGGCAGCGATTGGCAAAGCCCGGTTTACCGGGCCGCAGTTCAAACTCTTCTGAGCAGATCGTGCAGACTTTGATCGGAAAAGGCATAACTCTTCCATGATACCCAGAGAGGCCGATACCAGACAGGCCGCGGGGTCGAAAAAGACGCCAAGATGCCTCCCACAGCCATCAGCCATGGCGGCCTTGTGTGCTCATCCGCGTCTTCCAGCGCCGTCTCACCGCGCGGTCGTCGGCCCGATCTGTGAATTCCCGATCTGTGAATCCAAAGCCGCGTTC
>DASQRJ010000110.1:0-4699 GCA_035642955.1 Acidobacteriaceae bacterium | reverse complement strand
GTGGCCGGTGTTTCCTCCTGTGCGATGGCGGCGGAAGCAGCAAGCAGAATGCAGGCGAGGGCGCCCAGGGTTCGTGGCATGGGGGAAGTTTAGAGGCAGTCATTAGAATGACCAAGGCATGCCTGTCACGCTGCGTTCGTTTGCGAAGGTCAATCTTGGTCTGGCCATTGGACTGGCGCGGCCGGATGGCTATCACGCGCTCACGACGGTCTACCAGACGATTGCGCTTTATGACGAGGTGACGGTCAGGGCGCGGCGAGCCCCAACCACGCGGATCACGTTGACCTCGAATGACGAGCGGGTGCCCACCGATGAACGCAACACGGCTTGGAAGATGGTCGAAAAGGCGCTGGCCGCGTTGGGCATTGCGGCCGAGGTTGCGATCCATATTGAGAAGCGGCTGCCGGTGCAGGGCGGGCTGGGGGCGGGGTCGGCGAATGCGGCGGCGGCGCTGGTGGGCTTGCAGTGGCAGATCGGTGCTGCTCTGCTGGCCGAAGACCGCATGCGCGTGGCGGCGGAGGTTGGGTCGGATGTGCCGCTCTTCCTGGTGGGCGGCGCGGTGCTGGGTCAGGGACGAGGCGAGGTGGTGACGCCGCTGCCGGACATGCCAGCGATGCCTTGCGTGGTGGCCGTGCCGGAGGTGGGGGTGTCGACGCCTGCCGCTTTTCGGGAGTGGGATGCGCGGCATTCCGCATTGACCCCCGAGGCCTCAGCCGATAGACTTGAAGGGTTGAGTCGGTCTGTCTCCGCAGCATGGGGTCAGCCGCACTCCTCCGGTGTCTCCTGGGCAGCCTCTTCGGAAGGGATTTCTGAGAAGGATTTGGCCCGAAAGGGAGACCTGGCCGAGACTCCGCTTCTCGCGCTTGTCCGCACCGGGATAGCAAACGACTTCGAAGAGGTCGTCTTTGCGCAGTATCCCTCTCTTGCAGACAGTGTGCGTGTGCTTTGGAACTCCGGTCAGCCTGGGGATGCGGCCCTCTATGCGGCGCTTTCCGGTTCGGGTTCGGCCCTGTTTGGGCTCTACGCGAGTGCGGAAGCGGCAGACCGGGCGGCAGGGCGCATTCGGGATCGCGGCATTGTGGCGCTGCGCACCGAAACCTTGCCTCGCGAGCAGTATTGGCGCACGATGTGGGTGGATAAATAGAGCGAATTTCCTGCAGGAAATCCGCTCGTAGCTGTTCGGCGAAACTGCTGGCAGCCTCCTCCTGCTCTCCGTCAGCAGCCTGTTGGGCGATCGACTAATGGTAGGTCAAGTGCCTTTGGAGCACTTTGTCTAGGTTCGAATCCTAGTCGCCCAGCCACTCTGTTCCGGTGCACCGTGCCCCGGAGCATCTGCCGCGGATGCTGTTCAAGCCGTGGTGCGAGCCAGCGCAGTTCACCAACGCAAACCAGCTTGGGAGATTGTGATGAAGCAAGAGACGGCAGTGGCCACCGAAGTCGAGCCGGAGACGGCGAGCAACAACAACTTTCAGCCTGCGCCGGAGCGCAAGCGCAACCGCGGACTGAGCGAAGACAAGCGCTTCAAGATCTTTGCCGGGTCGGCGAACCGGCAGCTTGCCGAGGAGATATGCAAGCAGATCGGCGTGCCGCTGGGCGACACCAAGATCCAGCGCTTTGCCGACGGCGAGATCTATTTCCAACTGCTGGAGAACGTGCGTGGCGTGGATGTCTTCGTGGTCCAGCCCACATGCAACCCGGTCGACTCGAACCTGGTGGAGCTGCTGATCATGATCGACGCCCTGAAGCGCGCTTCCGCCGGCCGCATCACCACGGTGGTGCCGTATTACGGCTATGCCCGGCAAGACCGCAAGGACCGCCCGCGTGTGGCGATCTCATCCAAACTGGTGGCCGACCTGCTGACCGCTGCCGGAGCCAATCGGGCGCTGTTCATGGACCTGCATGCGGCTCAGATTCAGGGTTTCTTCAATATCCCGGTCGATCATCTCTTCGCCAGTCCGGTGATGGTGAGCTACTTCAGCAAAAAGAATCTGCCGAACCTGACGGTGGTATCGCCGGATGCGGGCGGTGTGGAGCGGGCGCGGGTTTTCGCGACCAAGATGGGCGCACCGCTGGCGATCGTGGACAAGCGGCGCACCGATATCAATGTCACCGAGGTGATGAACGTGATCGGCGATGTGCGGGGCGGCACCTGCCTGATCATCGACGACATCGTGGACACGGCGGGAACGCTGGTGAAGACCGCGCATGCGCTTTTGGACGCAGGCGCGATCGAGGTCTACGCCTGCGCGTCGCATCCGGTGCTCTCCGGGCCGGCGGTCGAGCGCATTGCCGCTTCGCGCATCAAGGAGCTGGTGGTGACCAACACCATACCGCTGTGCGAAGAGGCGAAAACAGTAGACAAGATCAAGGTGCTGTCGGTCGCGGGTCTCTTCGGCACGGCAATCGAGAACATACACATGGAGACGAGCGTGAGCTCGCTCTTTAACTAAGCAGCAGGAAAGGGAGCGGCCCGCGAGGGCCGTGCCCGAAAGGAAAATAGACGCAATGGCAAGCACAGAACTGGTAACGGCAGTGACCCGCGAGGGCAAGTTCAACAAGAACGCGGCGCGGCGCGTACGCGTGGCGGGCAAGATTCCCGCGGTGATTTACGGCGCCAAGGAGGCGTCGATTGCAATCGAGCTCGATCCCAAGCAGATCCTGCGCATCTTGCACTCGGACTCCGGCCACAACACGATTTTTGATGTGGATGTGCAGGGCAGCGCGCGGGTGAAGGCGATGATCGTGGACTGGCAGTACGAGCCCATCAAGGGCAGCCTGCTGCACATCGACCTGAAGCGCATTGCGATGGACAAGGCGATGGTGGTCGAGGTGCCGATCCAGCTGGAGGGCATTCCGTTCGGCGTCAAGAACGAGGGCGGCCTGCTGGAACAGGTGCTGCGCGAGGTGGAGATCGAGTGCCTCCCGGCAGACATTCCGGCACACATCACGCTTGATGTTTCCGGGCTGAAGATTCACGACGTGGTCCGAGTCTCTGACCTGCCGCACGACGGAAAGATCAAGTTCATCACCGACGAGGATGCGACAGTGGCCCACGTGACGGTAATCAAGGAAGAGGTAGCGCCGGCGCCGGATGCGGTTGCGGCGGCAGCGCCGGCCGAGCCGGAAGTGGTGAAGAAGGGCAAGCAGGAGACGGAGGAGGCAGGCGGCGAAGCTGCCAAGGCCGGCGGCAAGAAGTAAGCAGTGCCGTTTGGAGCGATGGAGCCCTCACAGGAACTCCGGGTGCGGGGACCGTTTCTGGTTGTCGGGCTGGGCAATCCGGGGATCGAGTACCAGTGGACACCGCACAACGCGGGGTTTCTGGCGATCGACCGGCTGGCTCAGCGCACCGGGGCTGTGGTGAGCAATCGCCGATGCCGCGCACTCACCGCTACGACGCGCATTGCGGGCCGTGAGGTGGTGCTGGCCAAGCCGGAGACCTTCATGAACCTGAGCGGATTGTCCGTTCAGGCGCTGGTGGAGGAGTTCGATGCCGATCGGCAGAACCTGCTCGTCTTGTACGACGAGCTGGCCCTGCCGCTGGGTACCTTGCGGGTGCGAGCCGGTGGATCTTCCGGTGGCCACAACGGCGCCGGGTCGATCAACGGCGCGCTGGGCACGGAGGATTGGGCACGAATCCGGATCGGTGTGGGACCGGATGGGTTGGAGACGGCATCGCGGCGGGGGAAGGATTACCTGCTGACGCCGATGCGGAAGAAGGAACTGGCAGTGCTCGACGAGGTGCTGGATCGCGTCGCCGAGGCAGTGGAGACGGTCATCGTGAGCGGGGTTGGCGCAGCGATGAACAAGTGGAACGGGCCGGCGGGGAATGGTTCTCCGAAGACCGAGTGAAGAAGAGAGAACGAAGTCAGATTTAGGGAAGAGAGAAACGCATGCAACGAAGCTATGAAGTGATGTTCATCGTGCGCCCGGATATGGAAGAGGCCGATGTCGACAAGCTGATCGCAGGACTGGAGCAGACCATCAACCACGGTGGTGGCAGTCTGAAGTCCACCGAGAAGCTGGGCCGGCGCAAGCTGTCCTACATGGTGCGCAAATTCAATGACGGCAACTATGTCCTGCTGGTGATTCAGGCCGAAGGCGGCCTGATCGCCGAGGTGGAGCGCCGTCTCCGCGTGACTGAGCCGGTGATCAAGTTCATCACCGTGCGCATGGACGAGGAAGAGAAGCGCGCGGACAAGATCAAGGCGATCCGTGCCACGCGCAAGAAGCTGAGCGCGCAGCCTGCTGCGGCGGCTCCTGAAGCCGAGGCAGCACCGGCCACCACAGAAGCCGCGGCCAGCGCCTAGGCGGGGTTGGCGTCGTCTTGAAATACGCGCCGGCTACGCGCCGGCAAACCATTGCAGCCGGTCCTGCCTACGAAAAGAAGCATAGAGCAGGGCCTATCCCGCCGACCGAATACGGGCGGGAAGAAAGAAGATGAAAACCATGGCTGAAGAGACCAGCACTGCAACAGCAACACCGGGCGCGGTAACCGAGCGTCCTGCCGGCGATCGTCCTTCGGGAGACCGCCCTTCCGGAGACCGTCCAGAACGTCCCGCCGGAGACCGTCCGGATCGTCCCGCAGGGGATCGTCCAGGTGGCGACCGCCGTCCGGGTGGCCGCGGCCCCGGTGGTCCGGGCGGATCAGGCGGCCCGGGCGGGCGCAAGTTCTTCCGGCGCAAGAAGGTCTGTAAATTCT
>DASQRJ010000109.1:0-3730 GCA_035642955.1 Acidobacteriaceae bacterium | reverse complement strand
CGCGACGGCACGCGCGGTGATCTCACGGATGACGGAGCATCCGGTGGCGCTGGATCTGCCGCTCGATCTGCGCGCAACCGCCTTCGAGCAGCGGGTATGGAAGCTGTTGCAATCGATTCCGCGGGGTGAGACACGCAGCTACTCCGCGGTTGCTGAGGAGCTGGGACAGCCGCGCGCGGTGCGAGCGGTAGCGCGGGCGTGCGCGCGGAATCCGGTGGCGCTGGTGGTGCCATGTCATCGCGTGGTGGGCAAAAATGGCCAGCTCACCGGCTATCGCTGGGGCAAAGAGCGCAAGGAGAAACTGCTGAAGCTGGAGTCGGCTTCGACGGAGGCATGACCTGTAGGTATGCTTTGCGGAAGAAAGGGGAGGTCGCTTCGCTCCGACTGAATATCCCCACCCTACGCTCCGCTAGGATAGGCACCCGGCCATTACGCTCATCGCCCCTGCAGTTCGCGGTCGGCAGGTGGCCTCCAAAAAGACATGGATCGTTCGGGTACGTTTTTGAGCAATCCCGTAGTTAAGAATAAAGGATTTCAGCTTCCCCTTTTGCGGACGATCCGCTCCGAACTAACGGCGGCTTCACACCCTGACCAAGTCCACGCCTTCCAGATGATGATCGAGGTGCACACCGTCTCGATCGTCCCGAAGAAAATGTACGATGGAAACATCTGCTCGTGCCAGGCACCGGTGGCCAGAGGGAAAACGAACTGCATCGAAACGACGGCTAAAGTCTCAATGCCACCAGCAGCGATATTCGCCAGCCGGTTCGCTCTAAACGGAAGCAGTCGAGACGCCAGGATCATGGAGATGGGTATTTCCATCAAGACCGCGGACCCCAGAAGAGCCCACTGTGGGAGATGTGGGGCTGGATCTTTCGAGCCAACAATAAAGAACAGGGCAAGCACGTCCGCATACAGGTAGTTCAATAACGCAAAGAGCCACAATTGAGACAACCACGCCTTTGTGTCGTGCATGTCAACCTCCTGTGGAAGGGCAATGCAGGATACGATTTGCGCCCCCCGCTTAGTTCCGCACTCAAATTGTTTTTTCGAGGATGACAAGCCTGTACGCAGGCTGTCCTTCAGCCGCGAGCACGCGCCGCGGCGGCGAGCTCGTGTAGCAGCGGCACCGTCTCATCCCAGCCGATGCAGGCATCGGTCATGCTCTGGCCGCGCACCAGCGGCTGGCCGGGTACGTGCTTCTGTGCGCCGGCGACGAGGTTGCTTTCGAGCATGACGCCGATGATGCGGCGATCGCCGCCGGCAATCTGCGCGGCAACGTCGTGGCATACGAGAGGCTGGCGGGTGTGGTCCTTGCGGCTGTTGGCGTGACTGCAGTCGATCATCATGGCGGGTTGGAGGCCGGCTTTCGTCTCCAATCCGGCGATGCGCTCCACATCGGCGGCGCTGTAGTTGGTAACGCCGCGGCCGCCGCGCAGGATCAGGTGGCAGTCGGGGTTGCCGTCGGTGGCGAAGATGGCGCTCTGGCCGTGCTTGGTGTGGCCCAGAAAGGTGTGCGGCTGGCGCGCGGAAAGGATGGCTTCGATGGCGATGCCGGCGTCGCCGGAGGTGCCGTTCTTGAAGCCGACCGGGCAGGAAAGGCCGCTGACGAGCTGGCGATGGAGCTGGCTTTCCGTAGTGCGCGCACCGATGGCGCCCCAGCTGACGAGTGCGGCGAGATATTGAGGCGTGATCAGGTCGAGGAATTCGCTGCCGGCGGGGACGCCCATCTCGGCGAGGTCGAGAAGAAGGTTGCGCGCCATGCGCAGGCCGTCGTTGATGCGATGCGATTCGTCGAGATGGGGATCGTTGATGAGGCCCTTCCAGCCAACCGTGGTGCGCGGCTTTTCGAAGTAGACGCGCATGACGACGAGGAGATCCTGCGCCAGTTCGGCGGCGACGGGCTTCAGCAGGTGTGCGTATTCGAGCGCGGCATCGGTGTCATGAATAGAACAGGGACCGACCACAACAAGCAGGCGGCGATCGGTGAAGCCGAGGATTTTGAGCACCTGCTGGCGCGTCCGATAGACAAGACTGGCGGCGGCATCGCCGATGGGACGTTCCGCTTCGAGAGTGAGCGGAGGGTCGACAACATTGGCGGAGCGGATCCGGAGATCGTCAATGACGTGTTGCGCCGGGATGACAGGGGTGGGCATGGTGACTGTTCCCTCAATTGTAGCTGGCGACAAAGCTCCGATCGGTGAACGCAAAAGCACCGATAACGGAATGTGGCGAGATCGGTTCTGAGCAGCCGTTACTTGAGAGAGCGGCTGCGTTCGGATGGGCGCCCTACCTTACACCATCTGTGCTTTTGCTTTAGGCTTGCGAGCATGAAGGCGGCAATTCGAGCAGTCATTTTTTTCACCACGGCAGCAGCGGTGGGAGTTGGTACCGCATGCGGGCAGGCGAAGTCCGGGCTTTACGGCAACCTGACACTGGGCGTGGACGGCACGACCGTGACCGGCGTGTTTTCCGATGCGCGAGCGGGCAAGGGCACAGAAGATGCCCCGCAGTTCAGCTGCGTGTTTGTACTGCGCGGGAGCCTGGGGAGCGAAGCAAATGGCGCCGTCAAAGTGACGGCGTGGTCGCCTCCCGATGCGGCCACGACCAACGGCATCCTGACCTTCGAGAAGGACACGGCGAAGCTGCGGCTGGAGGGCGACCCGCCGGGCTGCTCGGCGACCGGAGATGAATTCGTATCGGCGGCCTACGAGGAGCCGTCGGTCCTGGATGGCAAGTGGAGCTCCGTACGGCTGGTGAATGTGGCGAGCGCGGACGTGCGTGAGGCGCCGGTAGATAGCAGCTCAGCGCGGACACGATTGACGAAAGGCGAGGTGGTCGTGATCTATCGGCG
The DNA here is from genome assembly GCA_035642955.1 of Acidobacteriaceae bacterium. Taxonomy (GTDB): domain Bacteria; phylum Acidobacteriota; class Terriglobia; order Terriglobales; family Acidobacteriaceae; genus KBS-83. The sequence continues at coordinate 876 of DASQRJ010000109.1, read as the reverse complement.
AATCGGTACGTGGCTGGAGGGCGAAGACCTGAATGCGCGGCGGGCGATACGCGGCTGGCTGCGCGAGACGGACCTGGCGCCGGACCACCCTTAGTACCTCACTACTGTGTGCGTTCGAGGAAGTCGAGCTTCTCTGCGCTACCGATCACCACCTGGCTGGCGATGCCCAGGAACAGGCCGTGCTCGACGACGCCGGTGGTGCGCTTGAAGGCCTCGGCTGCCTGCTCCGGGGTAAATCCCGACTCGATGAGCTTGCAGTGCAGGATGTAGTGCTGACCGTCCGTGATGTAGGGTTGGCCATCGTCGTTCCTGCGAAGCTCGGATGCAAAGCCCTGATCGCGGAGGCGGCGCTGCGTGGTCTCCCAACCGAACGGAACGACTTCGACCGGCACGGTAAAGACAGAGCCGAGCCGGTCGACGATCTTGCGTGGATCGACCGCGACCAACATGCGGCGGCTGGCCATGGCGACGATCTTCTCGCGCAGCAGCGCGCCACCGTGTCCCTTGATGAGCGCCAGCGTGCCGCGCTGCACCTCGTCCGCGCCGTCGATGGTGAGATCAAGCTGGGGCTGGCGGGCGAAGTCGGTCAGCGGGATGCCGAGCGATTCTGCCTGACGATGCGACTGGAGCGATGTGGCGATAGCGGTGATGCGCAGACCGTCGCGGACGCGGCGTCCGACCTCGTCGATGACCAGCGCTGAGGTGGAGCCGGAACCGAGGCCAACGGCCATGCCATCTTCCACCTGGGCTGCCGCCCATTGTGCGGCGCGCTGCTTTGCTGCCTCAGCCGGATCGTGCGGTGTGGTCGGAGTCATACCTCCAACGTCATATCACGGTACTGGCAGGATGCTCCAGCCCCGAAGGCTATTTGTGCGG
>DASQRJ010000108.1:0-2205 GCA_035642955.1 Acidobacteriaceae bacterium | reverse complement strand
CGCGCGCCTCGCCGCCTACGGAAGAGACAGCGCCCGCGGCGGTGTTCGCAACGATGACATCCGCGGCGGTGTTCGCAACGATGACATCCGCGGCGGTGTTCGCAACGATGACATCCGCGGCGGTGTTCATGCAATTCAGATCGACTTCGATGCCACCCAATCGCAGCAGCCCTTCTACCGCGGCGTCCTCGAAGCCCTCCGCCCGCAACTCCCGCGCACCCTCCCGCTCTCCATCACCGCCCTGGTCAGTTGGTGCGGCCCGCACTCCTGGCTGCACACCCTGCCCATCGACGAGGCCGTCCCCATGGAGTTCCGTATGGGCGGCCCGCGCGCACTCGCATTTGCCAGCAGCACACGCCCGCGCTACGCCATGACCGAACCGCTCTGCCGCACCAGCCTCGGCCTCTCCACCGACGAGCCCTGGCCCGCATCCGTCGCCGCGCTCAACCCCTCCACCCGCGTCTACCTCTTCGCGCCGCGCCCCTGGCGAGCCGCAGAGCTAACCGCGATCTCCACCACGCCGCTCACCTCGCTCGCGCCGGAGATAGCTCGATGAAATCCTCGCGCCTCGCCTTCGCTGCCATATGTGCCATCCTCGCCTTCGCCATTCCCGGCAATAGCTGCGGCCCATTCTTTCCCGAAGCCGTCTTCGTGCAGAACTCGATGCCCGACGGTCCCTACGCCGCCTACGCCAAGGGCGAGATCGGCGTCCCGCAGCCCGGCTACCGCGTGCAGGATCTCGTCATCGCCTACGACTGGCTCAATGGCCACGGCCTCAGTGCCGGCGAGCAGCAGCAGGCCGTCGCGCTTGATCACATCCGAAGCGCAGGCGACTATGACGACCCCGCCAAACGGCCAGGCTACGTGGCATGGGTGGCTGCTCGCAAAGACTCCGGCGTTTCGGAAGCCGTCAGGCTCCTGCCGCAAGGCTCTCACTTCAATCCGAATCTCGATGCCAATCGCCCCGTACCCGGCGCGCTCTACCAGAACTTCACGAACTGTTTAGACGGGGCCTTCGCCTTCGCTGCCGACACGTGGAAAGCCCGCAAAGCGGCGCACGCCAGCGACAACGCCGCCCTCGCCGACTGGATCCACGGCCAGGATGCCGTATTTGCCAACTGCAATGGCTTCGAGGTGCCGGCCGATGCCCCGGCCGGCGCACCCGAATGGCTCAAGCAGGACCGCGCCTATCAGCAGGCCGCCGCGAAGTTCTACCAGGCTGACTACGACGCTGCTATCGCGCAGTTCCACATCATCGCGGCCGACACGTTTTCGCCCTGGCATCTCATCGCGCGTCTGGTCGAGGCCCGTGCCATGATCCGCCGCGCCACTCTTGGTCAGATCTCGGAACTCCCAGCCGTTGCTCAGGCAGCGCCCAATGCACCGTACAGCGATGAACGCGAAAGAGCGCAGCGTGAATACGCCAACACCCTCGCAATCAAACGCCAGCAGCGTCTCACACAAGCCCGGGACGCGCTCCAGGCCATACTCGCCGACCCCGCCATGCAGCCCTACCACGCCGACGCTGCCGCCCTGCTCGACTTCGTGAACATCCGCATCGACCCCGCGGCTCAGGCCGATCTTCTCGCCACCCGCCTCACCGCGCCCGACCGCGCGCAAACCCCCGGCGTCTTCCAGCAGGCACTCATCGACCTGCGCTACTATCTCTATCCGCCCGGCCCCGTAAATGCAACGTCGTCAGATACAAATAGGGCACCTGCTCCGCTCCTCGCGTGGATGCGGACCATGCGAGCCCCCGCGCCGGTCCAGCAAACGGACTGGGATTCGAGCCAACCCGATCCCTCCAAGGCTCAGCAGCAGCGCGTGCAGGCCGCCGCGGAAGCCCTCACCCGCTGGCATGCAACCCACGCAACCCCGTGGCTCATCGCCGCCATGGCCAACGCTGATCCAGGCGACCCCGCCGCCGCCGAGCTCATCCAGGCCGCCACCGCGGTGCCGCAAACCTCTCCCGACCGGATCTCGCCCGCATGGACCGCCGCCACCTACAACCGTCTTCGCCTCATGCCGGATCTCGCCACCATTCGCGCCGACCTTGTCACCGTCGAGCCCGCGCTGCTCCACGTGCCGCAACGCTCCACCATCAACCTCTTCAAGCTGCTGAATCAGCGCGCCGCGCCCACCCTCGCTGGCTTCCTCCACGACGCAGCATCCCTCCCTGCCGGCTTCACCGATATGGATTCAGAT
>DASQRJ010000107.1:0-3562 GCA_035642955.1 Acidobacteriaceae bacterium | reverse complement strand
GTCTGAATCTGATAGCGCACTCCCAGATTCAAAGTCAGATTCGGGCGTATTTTGAAATCATCCTGAATAAACACCTGCGGATTCTTTGCCCGCGGGCCATATTCCGGTGCGACCAATGCGTTCCAGCTCTGCGTCTGCCCCAGGAGGAAGTCCGCATATCCCAGACCCGTCGAGCTGTCGCCAACAGTAGATTGTGTGTAAGCACCCGTGTAGGTGAGCGTTCCCGCATTGATGTTACCCCAGGTCGTTGTATCCGACCGGTAGAGCAGCAATTCGCCGCCAAAGTGAAGAATATGTCTGCCGCGGATCAGGGTGATCACATCGGAAAAATCGAAGACCATTTCCTTCTGAACGGCGTTGACGGCGGCGGTAGAGCCACCCTGGTTGAACCCAAAGCAACAATTTCCCGAGATGATGGTAGTTGGAAACTGGTCCGCCTTGGCAAACTGCCATCCCAGCTTTCCCGGAAATCCCTGGTTTAACGTCGAATCGACATAGTAGTTCAGCTGGTCGGTGAAACCCACCCTGGCTTCATTGACCGCCGAGGGGCTGATATTCCACACATCGGTGATCTGCGAGTTATTGCTGTCAGTATCGACGTTATCGCAGCCAATAGGGCAGATATTCCATGCGTTTTGTATCGCGGGACTGTCACGCTGCGTGTCGGAGATCGTCAGCCGGTTCGTGTGCGTAATGTCATAGTCCAGCCGGCCAAAATACTTCGTGAATGGGGTGGAGTTCAGAGCGTTGTAGAAGTAGTTGTTGATGGGAGCGCCCTGAGACACATTGCCGGTGACATTGGGTTTTGGATAGTAGGATTGAATCCCTCTCGCAACCGGATCGATCAGGTTTGCCGGTATCTTGTTCCCGTTCCCATACTCATCGGCGAACGATTGCCGCGTCACCACAGGGCCATCGGGCGTCTGCGTAATTACCTGCGTCGTCGGGTCATAGATGGTCGGCTGCCCGGTGAAATCGCCGTTCAGCTCAGCCGCCGTCGGAACCGTAAGAAAGCCGGTGTTGGATCCGTGATCGCTGAGCTTTTCGAAGTTGAAGTAGAAGAACATCTTCTTCTTCAGAATGGGTCCGCCAATCGATCCGCCGTAGTTGTTATAACGAAGGAACGGGACGGTTACCGGCTGACCGAAACCGTAGTTTTTAGCATTCAGCGCATCGTTCTGGAAATATTCATACACCGCGCCGTGAAATTGGTCAGTGCCGCCCTTGCTGATCTGATTGAAGATATAGCCGCCGATACCGTACTGGGCAGAGAAGCTCGACGTGCTGACTTCAAGTTCCGCTACCGTCTCAAATGTCGACACATCCGAGTTGCTGCTGGAAGGCAATGTGGTCGTGGACCCATCGGCGAGTATCGCGTTATAGGGAAGATTGCCGTTTGCCGAAACAAATTGACCCGGATTTGAAGCAGGGTTGCCGGTCGCTTGTCCTGAAGGGGTACCGGATGTGCCGGGGAGCAGGATGGTAAAGTTTTGCCAATCGTTCCCAACATTTGGCAACTGCGCCATGGACTTCGCTTCCAGCGTGGTGGATTGCTCTCCAGTTTCGGTCTGCAGCAGGGGAACGTTGTCCGTCACCACCACTTCCTGCGCAGTGGAACCGATCTTCAACTGGGCATTGACTCCCGTAAATCCAACCTGGACAGTGACCGGCCCGCGCACCAGTCGGTTGAAACCGATCTTCGTGAAGGTGATCTGATACTGCCCGGTCACGATCGAGGAGGTGTCAAACACGCCGTCGTGATTCGTGACATAGTCCTTCGCGACACCGGTTTCGACGTTCAACACCGTCACCGTAACCTCGGGGACTAATGCGCCCGACTGGTCAGTCACCGTGCCGCGGATGTCGCCTGCATTGGTGCTTTGCGCATGACCGGCGCCCACCATGGACATGGCAAAAAGGATGAGCCCCAGAAGACTTGTTTTCTTCATCGACGCCTCCGAAATAGGTGCAAGCCCAGTTGCTACGGATTCCTGCAGGCGTCTTTTGTCTGAACCACCGAATCGCCTTTACAGGACAATGCAGTCTTGCCGTCCTTCACCATCAACTCTGTCGCGGTGGGCCGATCTCATCTTTGCCCGTGGTATTGCAGCACCTGTTCGCATGCTTACCCGGGCTATTCAATCGTTTGAAATTAGGCTATGAATATTTCACTTGATACGGGGGCAGTCAAGCCAAAAAAAGAACCTGAACGATCGGCGTGGTTCCGGCAGCCGCCGCCTTCTTCCACGGCGTAGAAGAGACTGGTTTTGCTCGTGTTGCCCGGGTCGCACGCCCGCGGCAGTCGTCGGCGCGACGACCTGCTGTCAGCAAAAAGGACTCGTCCCTCACTTTGCGTCTGAGGTCATCCTGGCCACCTGGTCGTCGAATCCCGGACCATCAACTCCGGCTGTAAGAGGTGCAAGGTAGCAGAGAGACCGGGGGATTTCACCACAGCCTGGGGCGGTTTCGGGGTGTCGAGCGATTCGAGAACCCATCCGGCCGCGAGGCTACCCATCTGCTCCATGGGCTGGCGGATGGTGGTAAGCCCGGGCGTGCTGAGGGCGGCGTGCGGCACATCGTCGAAGCCGATCACCGAGCAGTCTTCGGGAACGCGGCGTCCGGCTTGACGCAGCGCCCGGATGGCCCCAAGCGCGGTGAGGTCGTCGAAGGCCAGAAGAGCGGTGAACCTGACCCTTTCTTTGATCATTGCTGAGGTGAGACGAAAGCCTTCCTGGAACCCGGAGGTTGGTTCGATGGCCGGCGCGAGTTGCCTGATCCGCCGCGGCGCGAGCGAGAGGCCGGTCTCCGCCGCGAAGCGCTGGATACCCTGCCAGCGGCGATCGCTATCGGTCAGTTCGGAGGGACCGCGGAGGACTGCGATCTGCCGGTGACCTAACTCGTACAGGTGCCGCGCGGCCGCGTATCCACCCGCCTCGTTATCCACCTGCAAGGATCGGACGCTGCTCGCGGTGAGGTCCCGCCCCACGCCGACGGTGGGAATTTGATCTTTCTCGACCTCGGCGAGCGAATCAAACTCACCAAAAAGCCAGTTAGCTATAACTATCAGTCCCTCGACCCGCCGCTCCAGCATCATCCCAATATGGCGCTCGAACTGCCCGCGCTGGTTGTGCGCGATCATAATGATCGGCAGATAGGTTGTTGGATAAAGCGCCTTCTCAATGCCTTGCAGGATGAGCGTGCAAAAGGGATCCGAGATGTCAGAAACCATAACGCCGATAGTGTGGGTGCGGCGGCTACGAAGCGAGCGGGCGAAGGCGTCTGGACGATAGCCGAGTTGGCTCGCGACGGCGCGGATGCGCTCCTTGGTCGCAGTGGCGACATAGCGGGAGAGCGGCGCCTCGTTCAATACGATCGAGACGGTGGAGACGGAGAAACCGCTGAGGCGGCCTACATCGACGAGGGTGACGCGGTTGGTGAACGACTTTTGTTTTGGCAAACGGCGCGACCTCTTAGGACTGCGATTAGAACATGCGTCATTGCAGAGAGTGTTTTCGAGGAAAACTATCACATGGAATGAACCAGACGATTTTGGGGTTCCGGA
>DASQRJ010000106.1:0-2459 GCA_035642955.1 Acidobacteriaceae bacterium | reverse complement strand
CGTCAGCTCGTCCTGCGCCATCGCGCGAATCTCTGGATCGCTCTCCGCCAGCATGCCCTGAGCATCGGCAATGCCTTGCTTGGTCCGCCGGTATTCGCGGAAGGTATCCACCACGGGCTCAAGATCGCGGTGCTGCTTGGCGACCTTCTGGTAGCGTTCGTGATCGTTGACGACCTCATCAGAGGCCATCTCGCGGCCCAGCTCTTCGTAGCGGGCGGCAATCTGTTCCAGGCGTTCAAACATCGGGATCTCCTCGGCCATCGAAGGCCGGTATACATCGATTGCAATCTTTGGGGTAAGCGAAGGCGCAGCGGGGCGATGGCGGCGGGGCCGCTAGAGGAGAGTGCCCGGGAAATGGATGAGGCGCAACATCGCTGCTATTAGAGTATCGCGGAGGGGCGGCGGATGCATCTACGACGTTTGCCGGACTGGCCCTCCGGGCAAAGGCGCCTGCGGCGCGTTTCGCGGGGTTCGCTTCCTTCGGTCGCTCACGATTGGATTTTGTGGGTAATAGTGGCGAACTGCGGGTCCCCTTCGACGAGCTCAGGGCAGGCTCTTTGCTTCGCGCAGGATGACAATGCAGGTTTGGGATAAGACATGACGGAACTGGAGCCCTGGGCGGAGCTGTGCGAGCGGCTGGCGGGGACGACGAAGAAGCTGGAAAAGCGCGCCTGGATGGCCGACTACCTGCGCGAGCTGCCGGTTGAGGCGGCGGCCCATGCGGTGCTCTATCTTGCCGGCACGCCGTTTGCCGAGGCGGATGGACGCCAGCTCAACGTGGGCGGGGCCAGCCTGTGGCGGGTGGTGAAGGAACTGGTGCGGGCGAGCGATGCGGCGATGCAGGCGGCCTATCGCAAGCATGGCGACATGGGCGCCGCGGCCTTCGACCTGCTCGCGATGCGCGACCAGCCGGTTGAGCCGACGCTCACCATCGAAGAGGTGGCGGCGAGCTTTGCCCAGACGGCCGCATTGCGCGGCGGGAGCGAACCGGGCACTGCGCGGATTCCCGACCGGATTCCCGAGCGGATCACCGACCGGCGGCAGATGCTCTTGCGCGGGTTGCTCGCGCGCGCGACTCCGCTGGAGGCGAAGTACCTCATCAAGCTGATGCTGAGCGACATGCGCATCGGCGTGAAGCAGGCGCAGGTGGAGGAAGCGATTGCGGTGGCAACGGAACGCGACCTGACCGCGGTGCGCCGCGCCGTGATGCTGCTGGGCGACCTGAGTGACGTGGTGCGGCTGGCCGATGCCGGCCGGCTGGATGAGGCGCGCATGCGGCTCTTCCACCCGCTCGGCTTCATGCTGGCGAGCCCGGTCGATTCGGTGGCGGAAGCGATGGCGCGATTTTCCGAGGAGCTGCGCGCGGAGCAGAAGGGTGAAGGCGGCGCGAAGCCGACTCCGGAAGTGGAAGGCACGAGCGATGGCGCTGCCGCTGGCGAAATGCAGGTTCTTCGCTCCGCTCAGAATGACAGCCTCGTGGGGAGCGCGATGGTCGAGGCACACGTTCAGCCGGCGCTCATGTTGGCGCACGTCCAGCCGGCGCTGACGCTGGCGCACGTCCAGGACAAGTTCGATGGCATCCGCTGCCAGTTGCACTGCGGCGACCCGTCGCAGCCGGGACGTGTCGCATTGTTCTCGCGCACGCGCGACGACATGACGCACAGCTTCCCGGAGCTCACCGAGGCATTCGCGAAGATCACCGAGCCGCTGATCTTCGACGGCGAGATATTAGCCTGGAGCCACGATCCCGCCGCAACCCAGCAGCGCGCGCTGCCATTCTCTTCTCTGCAGAACCGCATCGGCCGCAAGCGCGTGACCGCGGCGATGCGAGAGCAGACGCCGGTTGTCTTCATGGCCTTCGACCTGTTGTATCGCGGCGATGCGCTGCTGCTGGAGCAGCCGCTTGCGCAGCGTCGCGCGATGTTGGAGGAGGTGTGCGCCGCACAGATGCCGCTGACGACGGTCGCGAGTGCGCCGGCGAAGGCAGAGTCGCCGGGAGATCAGGGGACTCTGTTCGCGGAGTCCGCTGACGCTGCGAAATCAGATGAGAGCGCATTCGCCCGGCTGGTCCTGGCATCCGTCGCACAGCTTGCGAGCGCGGAGCAACTGGAGCAGGCCTATGTCGATGCGCGGGCGCGGGGCAATGAGGGCGTGATGCTGAAGGCGGCGGCGAGTCTGTATCAGCCGGGCCGGCGCGGACTGGCATGGCTGAAGCTGAAACGCGAGCTGGCCACGCTCGATGTGGTCGTCACGTCGGCGGAGTACGGTCATGGCAAGCGCGCGGGCACGCTGAGCGACTACACCTTCGCGGTGCGCGATGGCGACGAGCTGAAAAACGTCGGTAAGGCCTACTCCGGGCTGACCGATGCGGAGATCGCGCGGCTCTCGCAGTACTTTCACGAGCACACCATCGAAGACTTCGGCGGCTGGCGTACGGTCGAGCCGACGATCGTGCTCGA
>DASQRJ010000105.1:0-2491 GCA_035642955.1 Acidobacteriaceae bacterium | reverse complement strand
GACCGGCTTGCGCGGACGACAGGGGTTCGGCGGCAACGGAGACATAGGTGCCGTAGGGAACGCTGGTTACCCCTGCACCCTGCCCAGTGCTGGCGGAGAACTCCTGAATCAAGAGCTCGAGAGTGCTGGGCTCGGCGGTGACGGTGACAGCGATGGGAGGAGTGGAGACGCTGGGAGCGAAGGTGCCATCGCCGCCATAGTTCGCGCTCAGGTTATAGCTTCCGCCGGGAAGATAGGTGTAGTTGGCATTGGTTGCCGTGCCGTTGGCCAGCGTGAGGATGGAGGGCGAGGCAACGGTCGCCTGAACGGCAGCCGCGGCGGGAGTGCCACTGCCCACCAGCGCGACATTCCCGGTCGGGGTGCCGCCGGAGCCGCTGACGGTGACGCCGACACTCACGGAGTGGCCGTGCTCGACAGTGACCGGGGCCGCGGAGCCGTTCACCGTCAGCGTGGTCGTGGTCGGCGTGAAGTGGACGTTGGACCAGTTCTGCACCAGCTGGGTTGCGTCGACGCTGCCGAGGCCGGACGCAAGATCGTATCCGGTGGCTGCGTTGTAGCCGGTGAGGAAGCCGTTGGCGCCGCAGTTCAGCGAGCCGCTCAAGCAGACCACGGAGTTGTTGCCGGTGGTCACGTCGTGGAAGGAGGCGGATTGCTGCTGGGACAGCGGGTACAGTGTGTAATCCGCCTGCCCGAGACGCACGTTCGTGGCGCCGCCGGATTGCAGATTCTGCACCACCAGGGCGAGGACGCCGGCGAAGGCCGGAGCGGAGGCGGAAGTGCCGCCTATGGTCTGGAACGCGGTGTATGTGCCGTTGACAATGGAACCGCTCGGTGGAGTGGTGCAGTCCTGCTGCCCGGGCTGGTCGCCACCGATGCCGGAGGCGCAGAGGAACCAGATAGAGCCGTCGAACCCATTCGAGGCAAAGAGTGAGACATCGGGAAGCTCACGTGCGCTCTGGGTACCGAAGGAGGATTGAAAGCTGGGCTTGGCATAGGCTGAGGTGCAGGAGAGGATATTGCCAGTGTTGGGATCTACGTTCGCATCCAGGCAATGGCTGAAACCTCCGCCGGCTCCGACGATATTCGTGTTGCCCGTCGTCGAGCCCTGGAACGGCACATTTCCGCTGAGAGGACCGATGGTCGTGGTTGAGTCATTCCAGGGAATCTCCGGGATGTACTTCAGCGCGGAGCCTCCGATGGAGGAGTTTGTCTGGCTCCAGTACTGCGGAATGTTGGTCGCATTCTGGTTGAAGTCGGTTCCGCCGACCGCAATGTTGAACGGGGTGGAGGCGAGTCCGTTGACCTGGAGCCCGAGTGCCGCCGAGGTCTCGGTGTTCCCATCGTCGCAGCCGGCAGAGCCGCTGTCGCCGGTGGAGACGGTCACCGAGATGCCCTGGGCTGCGGCCTGCTCCCAGAAGTTCAGGATCTCCAGGTTGCCGCCCTGTCCCTGGTAGGCTTCGCAGCCGCCGAAGCTGACGTTAAGGATATTGACCGCGTTGTCGTCGAGCGCGCGCTGGATGGCCAGATAGAGCCCGGCCTGGAAGGTGGTGTTCTGGGCAGTGTAGAGCGTGAGGTTTGCGGCGGGCGCCACGGCGCTCGCGACTTCAAGATCCAACAGCGCCTCTACCTCCTCGTCAGGCACGATGCCGGGATCGTTTCCATCGACAATTACCGTCGGGGTCAGAGTTGGAAGGCCGAAGAGTTTGCGATAGTTCGCCACGTTGGCTGGGTCGATATTCGAATCCCCGGCGATCCCGATGGTGACGCCGGTTCCAGTCAGGTTGCTGCTGGCAGCGTAATTTTTGTTCAGCGTCTGGTTGGGAGTGTTGTAGATGGTCGCGAAGTCCGCGGGGGTCACTACCAGGAGACCGCTGGTCGCGTCTGTGTAATTCGACCGGGTGGACACGCTCTCAGCGTTACGCGCCACGCTCGTCACAGCATTGGGATTGGCGCTGGTGGGGGCCGATATCAGGGTGCGCGCAACCGGGGCCGTGTGCAGCGGCTTGGGCCGGAAGTCGTTGAGCGGCGAGATGCCGGCGACGACCGGCGCCAAGGCAGCCGGGATCTGTAGATCGGTGACGTTCGAGATATGCGGCACTCCGTCGAGCTGGAAGGAGTGAACTTTGGTGGCGAAGGCGCTCTCGATCTGCCCGGCGGTGCCGGAGAATTCAATCGTGGTTCTGGCGTCGGAGACCTTGCCGACGGCAAAGCCCTGCGATTCAAGCCATGCGACGACAGCCTGCACATCGGAGTCCGCGGGCCCAAACTGGCTGCCAAGCTGGGCGGGCGTGAGCCAGTGGTGATAGCTCGCGGTGCCCGGAGTGTGCGCTTCGGCAATGAACTGTTGCAGTGCCGCTTCCTGCCCGGCAGGACGCTTCAGCAGCAAGAGCACGCGACTGGCCGGGAGGCTGAGGTCCACGGCGCCGAGATCGCGGGCGCGCCTGGGCATGGGCCGCACATTGCCCTTGAGAGTGACCCGCTGCTGGCTGTT
>DASQRJ010000104.1:0-2590 GCA_035642955.1 Acidobacteriaceae bacterium | reverse complement strand
ATGCTGGGGGTGGGACCGTATCCGCTAGCTGGCAACGAAGATCCAGACCTCATCAATGCCGGCAAGGAGACGGTGACGGAGATTGCCGGCACATCGTACTTCTCGTCGGCCGATTCCTTCGCCATGATCCGTGGCGGGCATGTCGATCTCTCCATCCTCGGTGCGATGGAGGTGGACGAGGCGGGAAACCTGGCCAACTGGATGATCCCCGGCAAGATGGTGAAGGGGATGGGCGGCGCGATGGACCTGGTGGCCAGCGCGCGTCGCGTGATTGTGACCATGGAGCACACGACGCGTGACGGACGGCCAAAGATCCTGAAGCGCTGCACGTTACCGCTCACCGGACTCGCGGTTGTCGATACCATCGCGACCGAGATGGGGTGGATTCGGGTGACGCGCGACGGCCTGGTGCTCGAGGAGATCGCGCCCGGGCTGAAGCCTCAAGATGTGCAGGCGGCCACCGAGGCCACGCTTCAGATCAGTCCGTCGCTCAAGATAATGCATTGAGCAGCTTGAGGCCCAAACAACTTGAGAGCTGTATTTATGCCAGGACTGCCGCCTCGTGGCTCAGGCGCTCGAGTGACTCGGGGTAGGGCGCGCGCAGCACGCCGCGTTCGGTAATGATCGCGGTGACGTATTTGGCCGGTGTGACGTCGAAGGCCGGGTTCCACACGCCTACGTGATTCGGTGTGAGCTGCTTGCCTGCGTGGTGCGTGACTTCGATGGGCGAGCGCTGCTCGATGGGGATGTCGGCGCCGGTTTTTGTTGCGAGATCGATGGTGGACCAGGGGGCGGCGACGTAGAAGGGGATGCCGTGCTCCTTGGCGAGCACCGCCACCCCGTAGGTGCCGATCTTGTTGGCGACATCGCCGTTGGCGGCGATGCGATCCGCGCCGACGACAATGGCCTGGAGCTTGCCCGCGCGCATGAGGCTGGCGGCCATGTTGTCGCAGATGACGGTGGTGGGGATGTTGTCCTTCATCATCTCCCACGCGGTGAGGCGCGCGCCCTGCAGGAAGGGGCGGGTCTCATCTGCGAAGACTTCGATCTTGCGTCCGCTCTCGACGGCGGCACGGATGACGCCGAGCGCGGTGCCGTAGCCGCAGGTGGCGAGCGCGCCCGCGTTGCAGTGGGTGAGCACGCCGGCCTTCTGCGGCAGCAGGTCCGCGCCGAAGGCGCCGAGCGCGCGGCAGGCGGCGATGTCCTCGTCGTACATGCGCTCGGCTTCGGCGATGAGGCCTTGCTTCACGCTGGCGACGGTGGCCCCGGGCGCGGCGGCGAGTTCCGCCGCGTGGCGGCGCATGCGCTCAATGGCCCAGAAGAGATTCACCGCCGTGGGGCGGGTGGCGGCGAGCACTTTGCCGACGACGCGGATCTCCGCGAGCAGCGCGGGCAGCGTGGTGGCGGTTGAGTGGCGCGCGCCGAGCGCGACGCCCATCGCTGCCGAGACGCCGATGGCCGGGGCGCCGCGCACGACCATGGTGGTGATGACGTCGGCGACATCCTGGTAGGTCTTCGCCAGCACGTAGGTCTCTTCGAGGGGTAGTCGCGTCTGGTCGAGAAACCGGACGCCTTCAGAGGTCCATTCGAGGGTGGGGATCATGTCTGTTTCAGTGTAACGACACGTAACGTTACCCGGCACCCCCCTCCCCCTCCGGTACGGGATGGCTGCCGGCATCTCTTTTTGAATGAATATCTTACGGCGCTTCCGGACGGCTAAAAATGTCTAAACAAAGGACTTACCCGCAAAAACGTCTCAATAAAGGAGTTATGGGCGGTGTTTCTGGCGGTTCCAGCTGCGCGGAGAAGTGCTCTATTTCCAGTGTAGCGAATTGGATAGGTACAACCGGCAGGTTTGTAACAGAATTCGTTGCGTGTTCCAGATTTGGGACGGGTCGGCACTTGCGCGGGTTCACGTAGGTTGTGGTGCCCATCCTTCACAGATAGCGTGCGCAAGGAAGGATGGACACCAGCGATGTTATTTAAGGATTTCTCTCAAGTTCCGGGCGCCTTCGGCGGGATTCTCAAAAGCAGTAGCCAGGGTTACATGTTCCCAGCGTTCATATTCCTCCAGTTCGGCATTGAATTTTGCGCGGATGGCAGATAGAGCATCGGCGCCCAGTGCGAGGCGAAGCGGCGGCTGCTCGGCTTCGACTACCTGGATCATGGCCTGAGCTGCTCGAGCAGGATCTCCGTAAAGATTGCCTTCAAACGCTTTGAGCAGTGCTTCGTAGAGAGGTTGATAGGCGGCAATTCGTTCCGCACGCGCAAACGACCGAGTGGCAAAATCGGTTTTGAATGCGCCCGGCTCGACGATGGTGACTTTGATTCCGAACGGGGCTACTTCCTGGGCCAATGATTCAGAGATACCTTCGACTGCATATTTTGTGCCGTGGTACATGCCAACGACGGGGAAGCTGACCTGACCGCCCACGGATGTGACGTTCAGGATGTGGCCGGATCTCTGCTTACGAAGCAACGGGAGCACAGCGCGAGTGACGCTGAGCAGTCCGAAGAGATTGGTTTCAAACTGCTGGCGAATCTGCGCGTCGCTCACTTCCTCGACCGCGCCCATGAGCCCGTAGCCGGC
>DASQRJ010000103.1:0-3347 GCA_035642955.1 Acidobacteriaceae bacterium | reverse complement strand
TGTCGTCCTCGGCGTCGCCCGCCCGGACTTCCACGGCACCGAGCGCTTCGCCCGCGCCGATCTCTGGACCGATCTGTGGAACGAGCAACAGATCGAGGGCTACAGCTTTATCGACAACCGTGGCAACCAGAACATCTGGATCATGGGCCGACGTCTCCCCGGCGTCACCGTCGCCCAGGCGCAGGCAGACCTCAATCGCGTGGCGCGGGACATTACCCGTAAATATCCCAAAGACGAAGCAGGCCTCGCCCTCCGCCTCGTTCCCCTTGGCTTCATCGGCGCCTTCTTCGGCGCACCGCTCCGCAGCTTCCTCGCCGCGCTCATGTTCCTGGCTGCGCTCGTGCTCCTCGCTGCCTGCGTCAATCTCGGCGGCCTCTATGCTGCCCGCGCCTCAGACCGCACCCGCGAGCTCGCCATCCGCACTGCGCTCGGCGCCACTCGCGCGCGTATCGCGCTGCAACTCATCGTCGAGTCGCTAGCCGTCGCCATCATCGGCGGCTTGCTCGGCTTCCTGCTCGCGCGCGCCACCTTGCATGCGCTCTCGCTCTACCACCCACCCTTCGACTTTCCCGTCGCCGTTGCCGTCGAGCCCGGCCCCGCCGTCTTCTTCTTCGCCCTTGTGCTCTCCGTGGCCGCCGGTCTCTTCTGCGCGCTCGCTCCCGCGCGTCAGGCCGCTGGCGCCGATGTCCTGGGCGCCATCAAATCCTCGGGCAGCACCGCATCCTTCGGCCGCCGCCTCGCCCTGCGCGATCTGCTCCTGCTGGTTGAAGTCACCCTCTGCTGCGTTCTCCTCACTGCCGCCTTCGTCTCCGTGCGCGGTCTGGCGCGCTCGCTCAGCGCGCCGCTCGGCTTCAACCCCGCGCCGGTCACTATCCTCTCGGTGGACTTCAATCTCGCCCACTACACCGATATCAACGCGTTGCCCGCACAACGCCGCATCCTCGACGCCGCTTCCGCCCTCCCCGGTGTCTCCAGCGCCGCGCTCACCAACAGTGTGCCCCTCGACCTCATCGGTGGAAGCACGACCGGCATCTATCCCGCGGGCACCGCGCCGGTGAATCGCGCAGATGCGCTCTTCAGCGCACAGTACTACAGCATCTCGCCGCGATACTTTGAGACCGCCGGTACCCGCCTCGTCGCCGGCCGCGACTTCACCTGGCACGACGATCCGCACGCGCCGTACGTTGCCATCGTCAACCAGACCTTAGCCCGCAGCCTCTTTGGCGTCTCGAAAAGCGCCCCCGGCGGGACCCGCAACGCCATCGGACGCACCTTCCGCCCTGGCGGCGGACACAACTACACCATCGTCGGCATCGTCGAAGATGGCAAGTACAGCTCGCTCACCGAGGATCCCACTGCCGCCGTCTTCTATTCCGCCGCACAGAATCCCGACACCGCCGCGCACATCCTCATCCGCACCTCCACCGCCGCCACCCTCGCGCGGCCCCGGCTCGCCGCTGCGCTCACTGCCATCGTTCAGGGCGTCGATCCCAACCTGCCCATCAGCAACATCGCGCCCTGGCAGCAGATCATCGCCCCCGTGCTCTTTCCCGCGCGTGCCGCCACCATCGCGCTCGGCATCCTCGGTTCGCTCGCACTGGTGCTCGCCATCACCGGCATCTTCGGTCTCGCGTCCTACTCCGTGGCCCGCCGCATGCGCGACTTCGGCATCCGCCTCGCCCTTGGCGCCCCGCGCAAGAGCATCCTCAACTCGGCGCTCGGCCGTGTCACCGCCATCGTCCTCATCGGTTCCTGCTGCGGCATGCTGCTCGGCCTCGCCAGCACCCGCGTCCTCGCCGCCATCGTCTACGGCGCCAGCGCCAACGATCCACTGGTCGTCGTCGCCGTCGTCCTCACCATGCTCGCCACCGGAGTGCTCTCCGCCGCGCTGCCCGCACGCCGCGCCCTCGTCATCGAACCCGCATCCTTATTGCGCGACGAGTGAACGGGTCGCAATCGAATTCGCGCACCCAACCTCTCTGCACGATGTAAGGTAGTACCCCATGGCCGAAAAACGCACCCGCGCCACGAAGCAGACCACCCTTACGGACCGGCAGTTCGCCCTCATCTCCCGCGCTCTCGCGGCGCCGCGCCGTTATGAGATCCTCGCCGAGATCGGCCGCCATCAGTGCGCCACGCCCTGCACCTCGATCGCGGAAGCGCAGCCCATCAGCGCAGCCACCCTCTCCCATCACATGAAGGAACTCGCTAACGCCGGCCTCATCCGCATCGAACGCCAGGGCAAGTTCGCCAACCTCACCCTCCAGCGCGATGTCCTTCGCGCCTATCTCGACCGGCTCGCCAGCCTCTAGACGTGAACAAAGAAATGTCATACAGGGCGAAGCGAAAGAGCTGTCGGGCTCTCACCTGAAATCCCGAATCCTTTCCTTTGCGCTAACATCATTCTTTCCGTTCGACATCTATCAAAGTATAAAAAAAAGGAGTACGGAGATGAGCAAACTTCAAGGCAAGGTCGCCGTCGTCACCGGAGCATCGAAAGGCATTGGTGCGGAGATCGCCCGCGCTCTCGCCGGTGCCGGCGCCTCCGTCGTCGTCAACTACGCATCCAGCCGCGAAGGCGCGGACAAGGTTGTCGCCGACATCGCCGCCCAGGGTGGCAAGGCCATCGCCGTGCAAGGCAACGTCGCGCTCACCGCGGACGTCGAACGTCTCATCGCCGAAACCCGGAAAGCCTTCGGGCCGGTGGACATCCTCGTCAACAACGCCGGCATCTTCAACTTCGCGCCCATCGAGGACTTCACCCAGGACGAGTTCCATCGCCAGTTCAACACCAACGTCCTCGGCCTCATCCAGACCACCAAGGAAGCCCTCAAGTATTTCAATCCCGCGGGTGGCAGCATCATCAACATCGGCTCCTCCATCGTGCGCGCCAACCCTCCCGGCAGCGTCATCTACACCGCCACCAAGGGCGCCGTGGACTCCATCACCCATGTGCTCTCCAAAGAGCTCGCGCCGCGCAAGATTCGCGTCAATGGGCTCAACCCCGGCGGCGTCGAAACCGAAGGCGTGCACTCGGCCGGCATGATGGGCGGCGAATTTGAAAGGCGCATCCTTGCGAATACGCCCCTCGGTCGCATGGGTCAGCCCACCGACATCGCACCCGTCGCCGTCTTCCTCGCCTCCGACGATTCCGGCTGGGTCACCGGCGAAACCCTGCTCGTCTCCGGCGGCTACCGCTAGAACCCATCCATCGCCAAGTGAAGGGTGGGATACCACAGAAGCGGTAGAGCCATAGGCTTCGAGTCCCCCTTCGCGATACAGTTGTGCCTGCGCACACGCGGAGGGCGAACCATGCGGGCTATCCTATTCGCAACAGTATTTGTGGC
>DASQRJ010000102.1:0-7085 GCA_035642955.1 Acidobacteriaceae bacterium | reverse complement strand
GCTGACGAAGAATCAGCCGAACAAAACGCTGTATATCGGCGTCGGAAGCTGCCACAGCGGATGGCTCATGTCCTACGATGCCCAAACGCTCCAGCAGACCGGCGTCTTCAACGCCAGCCCCAACATCGATGGCGAAGGCACCTACGGCGGTGCGGGCGGCGTCTGGATGGGCGGCGGCGGCCCGGTGGCGGACAGCGCGGGCAACGTCTACATATCTACCGGCAATGGTCCATGGAACCCGGCGCAAGGATCGTATGGGGATTCGATCCTGAAGTTCAGTCCCTCTCTCCAGCTTCTCGACTACTTCACACCTGAAGAGAACGGGTTCATGAACTGCAACGATTCCGATCTTGCTGCGGGCGGCTTGATGATGATTCCCGGCTCCGGGCAGATCGTGGGCGGCGGCAAGATGGGCAAACTGTATCTGCTCAATACCGCCGCTCTGGGACAGGAACACGCCTTGGACACGGGCGCGCTGCAGAGACTCTATGTCGAGCAGGGTATCGACAGTTCGCAGCCCTATCCCACTTCCTGCACAGATAAAGACTCTAGTGGAAATCCTATAGTCGGCGGGACGACGTGGTACGTGGGCGGGACCAACGATACCAACGGCGATACCAATGATGGGATCAATTCGTATGAGATATTCGGGACCTCCGCATATTTCAACGGATCGATGTATCTCGGTGTCACTCCGACGACAACCAATGCACCCGTCGGGGTTGTCCGTCAGTTTACCTACGCGGCTCCCGGTGTCTTGACCGCGACCCAGGCGTTCACCTCGCTCAACATCGCGCAGCAGCAGCCGGAAAACACCCGCGGCACCACCCCCTTCATCTCCTCCCACGGCGCAAACGACGGCATCCTCTGGACCATCGATCAGGGACAGCCGCTGCAAAGCCCCCAGGCCACTACCAACGCCACCTTGTATGCCTACGATGCAAGCAACTTGAGTAACGAGCTGTACGGCAGCAACGTCAACTCCGGAGACCAGCCCGGCATCGGTATCAAGTTCACCTCGCCCATCGTCGCCAACGGCAAGGTCTACATCTCCACCGGGCACGATCCTGTGTCGGCGAGCCAACCGCAGGGCGAAATCGATGTCTACGGCCTGAAGTAGAAGCGTCGCTTCTCGGAGACGCCGGAACTCGTTTCAGACGAACCCGGCCCTCCGGGATGGTGCCACGACCCTGCCGCAATCACGGTAGGGTCGTTCCCTCTCATGCCTCGTCATCTCGCAGCAAACCGCTTTCCAGCCTCTATGGACACGGATGGCTCTTACTCCTGCCTTCCGGCCATGTGACGCCCCGGTCATGTGCCCACCGGAGCGACCAACCTGGCCGGCATCTGTTCATGACCTCTAGTTGCGCCTGATACCATCGGGAAATGCGCGGCGGAAACCTGAAGTGCCGCACGCGAACGACAATTCTATGCTTTGGCACTCGCTGTTGACGGTGGCGTGCTGCTCACCCTCTCCGCATAACGTGCAACCCTGGCGGGTACGAATTCTCTCTGCTGACTTGGCGGAGTTATTCATCGTCGGCACCCGCACCCTCCCCGACGAAGACCATTCCGGCAGCTTTCTGCTCTCTGCCATGGGCATGTTTCTGGAAGCGCTCCATCTGGCCGCCGCGGACTCCGGTCTGCGCCTGGAAGCTGATTCGCCCCATACGGCAGCTTGGTACACCGAGCGGATCTCGGACCGGAGTTTCCATGGCCTCACCCTGTTCGCTCGCCTCCGAATCGTTCCTGACGCGGGTACCGCCCCGCTCTATCCGCCTTCGCTCTTGCTGCTTCGCCGCACCTCGCGCATCTCGCTCAAGCGGCTTCCTGTGCCTCAGGAATCCCTCGACACTCTCTCACAATTAGCCGACGCCGGCGGTCACCGCTACACGCACATCGCCAATCCACCTGACATCGAAGCGATCCTCGCGCAGAACATTCTCGCCGTCTTCCATGACATGAACGTCCCTGCCTACCACGATGAAATCACCAAATGGTTTCGCTTTACCGATCGCTCGGCCAGCCGTCATCGCGACGGGTTGGATTGGCGCTGCATGAATCTGTCGCGAGCGGAGTTCTGGCTCTCCGCCCGAATGCCCCGCGCGCTTCTATTTCCGCCGGCACGATTCTTCTTCAAACGTCGATATCGCAGGCAACTTGGCAACGTGCCCGCGATCGGAATCCTCAGCGGTGACTTCTTCCTCGCTGAGAACGCGGTAGAGTCAGGCCGCTTCTTGCTGCGTTTTTGGCTCGAGGTGACGCGTCTGGGACTCTATCTGCACCCGTACGGAAACCTGGTGACGAATCCGCAGGCGTGTGCTTGGCTCGAGGACAGGATCGGCATCGCGAAACCCTGGCTGGTCTTCAAACTCGGATACTCCGAAGCGCCCCCCAGGAGCTTCCGCCGCAACTTGGAGGATGTCTTGATATCGACAACCGGCGGACCTCTCTAATGGATATCTTCTATCGGATCTACGCCGAAGCAACGCTCAGTGTATTGGCCTGGTTGCGCCGCGTTGCCAGCTTCAACGGCCGAATCTACCGGATTCTGCATAGCAGCCAGTTGCAGCCATTCCTCGCGCGCACTGGACGCATGCGCGCCCGCACGCTGTTTCTCAAGGCGAGCCGGGAATGTCCCGCGTACCAACACCTGCTGAAAGCCGCTGACTACAAGCCCGGAACCAGGTGGGACTTCCGCCTGGTCCCCGTGATGACAAAGGAGAACTACGTCAAGCGATACACGCTGGAAGAGCGTTGCTACCACGGCGCAATTCCACGGGCCGGCGTGGTCATCGACGAGTCATCGGGATCGACCGGCCAGCCCAACAACTGGGTTCGCAGCGCCAGCGAGCGGAACGACGTGAAGCGCATCCTGCAACTCAACTACGAGATCATCTTCCGGGAAAACGGCAAGGTGCTGCTGAACTGCTTCGCCCTCGGGCCTTGGGCCACCGGGATGAATGTCTCCATGTCCCTCGTGGACGTCGGCATATTGAAGTCCATCGGGCCGGACCGCGATAAGCTGATCAACACGCTCAAGCTCCTGGGCCCGCGCTACGACTATCTGATCTTCGGTTACCCACCATTTATCCGATCCTTCGTCGATGAATGCGAATTCGACCTGAAGCCGTACCACCTCGACTTCATCGTTGGTGGAGAAGGGCTATCGGAAGGCCTGCGTTCCCATCTGCTGGAGTCGGCAAAGTCCGTTGTCTCTTCCTATGGAGCATCCGATCTAGAGATCAACATCGGCGTGGAAACGCCGCTCACCATCGCTTTGCGACGCCGTTGCCTGGCCGATCCAGCTCTATGCAAAGAGCTCTTCGGCCGGGACACTCCGCCGATGATCTTCCAGTACAACGCCGTTGACTATCTGATCGAGACCAACGCCGAGGGCGAACTTCTTTTCACCATCACCCGCATGTCTGGCGCCGCGCCCAAGATCCGTTACAATCTGCGTGACTCAGGCGGGGTGTATACCTTCGCCGAGATGACTGCGCGGTTGCGCAAACACGGGTTGCATTTGGCTTCGCTTGTTCCGCAAACTAGCTATTTTCCACTGCTCTTCGTCTATGGCCGGAACGACTCCAGCGTTCCGTTCTACGGTTGTAAAGTCTTCCCTTCGGACGTTGAGCAGATACTCTCTTCCGACCCGGCTCTGCTCAAGGCCGTCGGCACCTTCCAACTGGCCGCAAGCGAGGATGAACACCTGACCAGTCACTTCACCATCCATCTGGAAACGACCCGCGGCGCTGCCCATCCTTTGCCGGAGCAGACGGTGCTCGAACAGGTGTTCTTCGACGGACTCGTCAGAGTCAATCAGGATTTCAGAGAAGTTTCGCGGCTCTTCGACCGCAGTCAGGTGCATGTCAAGGTCCACGAAAACGGCACCGGCCCCTTCGCCGGACGGGACATCCGCATCAAGAATAAGTACATCGCCTAACCCCGCCTCAGCTCTTCAGCATGTTCTTCGCCAGGAAGATCACATTCGCCGGGCGCTCCGCCAGCCGGCGCATGAAGTACGGATACCACTCCGTGCCGAAGGGCACATACACCCGCACCCGAAAGCCCTGCGCCACCAGCGCACGCTGCAGGTCGCGGCGCACTCCGTAAAGCATCTGGAACTCAAAGGCTGACGGCGGTATCCCCTGCTTCTTCACGAACGCGCGCGTCGCCTCCACCATCTTTTCGTCGTGCGTCGCGATGCCGTGAAAGATCCCGCTGTCCACCAGAATCTCCGCCAGCCGGACAAAGTTCTCATCCACCTGCGCCTTCTCGGGAAAGGCCTTCTCTGCCGGTTCCTGGTACGCGCCCTTGCACAGCCGGACACGAATGCCATCCTTCAGCAGTAATCCAATGTCAGCCTGGCTCCGATACAAGTACGCCTGGATCACGATCCCGACTTGCCCTGCGTTTCCCGGCTCAGCGTGGATGCGGCGCACCATGTCGATCGTCGCCTGGGTATACTCGCTGCCCTCCATGTCCACGCGCACAAAACTTCCCGTCGCGCGCGCGTGCTCGGTCATCTCGCGAACGATCTGCTCGGCCAGCAGCGGATCCAGGTCCATGCCCATCTGCGTCAGCTTCACGCTCACATTCGCGTCCAGGTGCCGCGCGTGAATCGCATCCAGCAGCTCGTGATAGATGGCCGCCGACCGATGGGCTTCCTCGGGAGAGTGAACGTTTTCTCCCAGGCTGTCGAGCGTGACCGAGATGCCGTGCTCGTTCAGCGCGGCCGCGGCGCGCAGAGCATCGTCGGTCTGCATCCCGGCAACAAAACGCGAGGAGAGCCGCCGCCCCATCGCAGAGCCCTCGGAAAATCGGCGCATCGAACGATTGCGTGAAAGTGCAATGAATGTGCTTCGCAGGAAAGGCATATTGGGAGAATGCCGGCGCGGCTTCCTGCGGTCTCTCTCAACCCTTCATCGCGTCGCGCGCCTTTCTGTTTTAGAAAAGCCGCCGCCTGGCGATGGACCGGGCTGAAACTACCAATCGGGAATCCGAGCCAACCCGTGATCCTCGCACAGGTCACGCTCTTGCTGCAAAAGCGTTGGCTGAGGTTGCATTGCGCTTACAGTTATCACCCCGCTCCCCAAGGTTCATCGTTGACTACGATTTCTAGAGACAACGAGGCCTATTTAGGAGCATCTTATTCAGGTAGCGCAAGGCTGAGGACATATCCTGCGCGCACTTCTCCCGGCGCGCAATGCGGCTAGAGCCCAGTATCTACAACCGCGGAAGCATGGTTCGCCGTGACTTCCGTTGAAGGGTCCCCCATGGTGAACCACTGCGCAAATCCACAATGCTGCAAGCCGCTCCATTACCTGCGGGAGGGCAGAGTCTACGTATTCGATGTGACCCAGCCCGTATCCGGAAGTGGTGAACGGACCGCCCGTCGCATGGAACACTTCTGGCTTTGCGGCGCCTGCAGCGAAGTCTACTTGCTCGAGCAGGTTGAAGACCGGACGGTACGCATCAGTCCCCGCCCCCAGCGGCCGGTCAATGCTCCCGTGGTGCTGCCCTACAAGGCGCCCCACTCGATCGCATCCTGACCGCTGCGCGTAACCGCCGCTTCAATCTGCAACCGACTCTGTGTGTGTTTATTTGCCGTGACTACTTGCGCTGCGCCGCGACCGACCGCGCGGTCACTGCCGGTTCCAGCATCATTGCGATCGGCTCGCCCCGGTAACTCCCCCGCAGAGCGCTCCAGCGCACGTAGACCAGCTCCAGCAGCATCTGAAGGCCGTCTCGTAAGTAACTGATACGGCTACGTTCATCGTGCCCCCAGGTGACCGGCACCTCGGTAATCCGCAACCCGCGCTTGATCCCGATGAACAGAATCTCCGGATCGAATCCCCAGCGCTCAATCCGCTGCAGCCCAAATACCTGATGCGCCGCCTCATGCCGGAAGGCCTTGAAGCCGCACTGCGTATCCGCAAACGGCAGTCGCATGATGCTCCGGGTCAGCGCGTTGAAACATCGCCCGAAGACCCGCCGGTACAACGGCTGCGCGTGCACGATGCGGCGCCCGATCAGCCAGCGCGAGCCGATCGCGATATCCGCCCCCGCGTCAATGGCCGCAAACAGCCGCTCCGCCTCCTCGATGGGAGAGGACAGGTCCGCATCGGTAAACATCACGATCTCGCCCGCTGCCCGCAGCATGCCATTGCGCACGCTGTAGCCCTTCCCGCGATTGCGCCCATTCCGGATCAGCCGCACCTCCGGATGCTCTCGTCCCCACGCTTCCACCAGGGCAGCCGTATCGTCGGTGGAACCGTCGTCCACCACCAGCACCTCGGCGTCCCAGCCGCGCGACCGGATACAGCCGCTCACCGAGGACAGGGCCCGCTCAATGCGCGCCGTCTCGTTATACGCGGGGATCACGATGCTGTATCGCGGGTGGTTCAAGGCCGCGCGCCTCCCGGCGCTTTTTCACATAATATTCCAGGAAAGCTTCCCCACGGGCTGCTTTTGCGCGGAATCGCCGGGAAATCAACAAGATATACGCCCGGTGTACCAATCTGGGTCGATTTTTAGAGTACGGAAGCCGCTATCCCGCATCTATCATTGGGGTTGCAGCATTTGGTGACCCGTTCTTGGGTGAATTTTCAGGGTTCAACGTGTCTGGAGCCGCCGCACAATGACCAAAGCCGACCTCGTCGAAGAAGTCACACAAATTGGAGATTTGACCCGCCGCGACGGAGAAGTCGTCGTCGACACCGTCTTTGACGCCGTGATTCAAGCGTTGCAGGCCGGCGACAAGATCGAAATCCGGGGCTTTGGCAGCTTCCGTATCCGCCAGCGCAAGCCGCGTACCGGCCGCAATCCCAAGACCGGCGACAAGGTCGAAGTCCCGGCCAAGCGCGTCCCCTACTTCAAGCCCAGCAAGGAGCTCCGCGACCTGGTCAACCCCAAGGGCGCGGAAGGCAAATAGCCGGGGTTGCCCTCAAACCAGGCGTGAGCGACCGAAGGTAAAGCTCCGCGGCCCCACCTAAATGGGTGCCCTACCCTACCGCAGGTAGGGGGGTGTTTCTTCCTTGGTCCAGACTCCTTACCGCCCAATCCCGATGACGCTCATCATC
>DASQRJ010000101.1:0-5411 GCA_035642955.1 Acidobacteriaceae bacterium | reverse complement strand
GCGAACGTGAGCGTCGTCGCCCTTAGAACACTTTAGAGATTGTCTCTCCTGCAAAATGCGATCTCAGGTTCCATCCAGCATTCACGCAGGAGTGAGTCATCCATGGAGATAGCGCGATGAAGCACCGCTTATTGTTTTCTGTCCTGACTGCCATGCTCTTTGCCCCGGGGATGGTTTCCGACGCCGTTGCACAATCGGCGCCGCTCGAACTCTCCTCGCCAGATCATCAGCTGGTTGTTCGTTTCGGAACCAAGTCCTCGGCAAAGAGCTCGGGCGAGGGACTGTATTATGCGGCGGCCTTCCATGGAAAACCAATCCTCGATGACTCCGCGCTCGCACTCGAGCTCAGCGATTCGCCAGCACTCGGCTCCGATGTCCGGATCGTCGACAGCACTCCTGGCAGCGGTATCGATGATTACACGCTGAGCAACCAGAAAGTCAGCAAGGTACACGATCCATACAACAGCCTTGTCCTCAAGGTTGAGGAGAACGGCGGTAGCCACCGCACTATGTCGATCGAGGCGCGCGCCTACAACGGTGGATTCGCCTTTCGCTATCTCGTGCCGCAGCAGGATGCCATTCCGCAATTTCAATTGAAGAGGGAGGACACGGAGTTTCGCCTCAGCACCGATGCCACCGACTGGCTGTTGGCGCTGCCGAACTATCGCAGCAGCTATGAGAGCGAGTACGTTCAGTTGCCCACCTCCGCACTCAGCAATCAAGGCGGTGTCTCCAGTCACTTCCTCATCGGGTTGCCGCTGCTGATCCACGAGCCGGGCGTGGCGTGGATGGATATTGTCGAAGCCGATCTGGAAGGCAGCACCTCGATGTATGTCACGAATCCTTCCGGCAACTGGGCCGGCCACTGGTTCTCCGCGCTGCTGTCGCCGCGCCACGATCGTCCGGATATCGCAGTCGAAGGCTCGCTGCCCTATCACTCTGCGTGGCGGGTTCTGGAGGTCGCCGATGAACCCGGCCGCCTCGTCGAATCGACGCTGCAATACGATCTGAGCCCGCCCAGCCGGGTTGCCGACACAAGTTGGATCCATCCCGGCAAGGCCTCATGGAACTGGTGGGTCAACGACATCGACAAGAACGGCACGCCCTCCTTCACCACCGAGAACATGAAGTACTACGTCGACTTCGCCGCGCAATCCGGATTCCCCTACATGATGCTCGATGCAGGCTGGTCGGCCGGCCGCGACATCACGCACATGAACGGCAAGGTCGATGTACCCGAGCTGGTTCGCTACGCGGCCACAAAAAACGTCAAGGTCTGGATCTGGTGCTACTCCGAATCGGTGGCCGATCAGATGCAGCAGGCCTTCCCGCTCTTCGAACAGTGGGGCGTCGCCGGGGTGAAAATCGACTTCGTCAATCGCGACGATCAGCAGGGCATCCAGTGGTACTACGATGTTGCGAAGGTGGCCGCGGCGCATCACCTCATGGTCGATTTCCACGGCACCCGTACACCCTGGGGGCTGGAGCGCACCTATCCCAACGTCCTTAGCTACGAAGGCGTGCTCGGCATGGAGAACAACAAGGTGGGCCGCCGCGACAGCCCGGTCGACCGCAGCGTCTTTTCCTTCACCCGTCTGCTGGCCGGCCCCATGGACTACACGCCGGGCGGCTTCAACAACGCGACCGAAGATGGCTTCGTCCCGCAGAACACGAATCCCATGGTGATGGGCACGCGCGCGCAGCAGCTCGCGCTCTACGTCATCTTTCAAACGCCGTTCCAGATGGTCTCCGACAGTCCACAGTCCTATGCGGGAGAGCCCGCCTTCCAGTTCATCAAGGATGTGCCCGTCGCCTGGGACGCGACGCATGTGCTGAATGGTCTTCCCGGCGAGTATGTCACCATAGCGCGCAGCCACGGTGACGAATGGTATTTAGGCAGCATGACCAATTGGACGCCGCGCACGCTGGAGGTGCCGCTCAGCTTTCTTGGATCCGGTACATACACGGCCGAGATTTACGCCGATGGCAGCAACGCCGCGACCCAGCCGAAGCAGGTTGCGATCCATCGCCAAGAGGTCAAGCGCTCGCAATCGCTCACCCTGCGCCTCGCACCGGGCGGAGGCTGCGCCATCCGCTTCATCCCGCGGAAGGCCCACGAATAATGACCCGCAAGACCAGCAGACGCGCCTTTCTTCAGGACGGCATCGCGGGCAGCCTCGCACTGGCGACGCTCCCCTCGCTTTCGCCGGTGCTGCTCGCACAAAGCTCCGGCACACGCGATGAGCTCTGGTACCGGCAGCCGGCTACACGATGGCTGGAGGCGTTGCCCGTCGGCAACGGCTTTCTCGGCGGAATGGTTTACGGCGGCACGCAGATGGAGTGCATCGCGCTCTCCGAAGCCACTGCGTGGTCTGGCGCGCCGGGAACCAACGAGGTCAATCCGGGCGCGCTGCCGCACCTGCATCAGATGCGGCAGCTCTTCTTCGATGGCAAATACGACAAGTTCCAGCAGCTCTGCAGCCAGTACCTGCCCGGCCGCATGAAGAACTTCGGCACCAATCTGCCACTGCCGGAGGTGCAATTTGCGTTCGATAACTCCGATCGAGTCTCCGAGTATCGCCGCTCGCTCGATCTCGACACCGCCATCGCCGGCGTTCGCTTCCGCAGCGGGGACGCCACCTTCACCCGAGAGGTGATTGCCTCGCATCCGCATCAACTGCTTGCCGTGCGCTTCACCTGCAGCAAACCTGGCCGCATCCGCTTTCGCATGGACTTCGGCAAAGGCATCCTGCCCGGTTCAGTCACCGCCGCGCACGACACACTCGTCTTTGAGGGTCACGCCTACGAGCGCTTGCACAGCAGCGGCCACGACGGCGTCGCTCTCCAGATCCACGCGCGGCTGCTTGCCGATGGCGGCACGGTGACGCCGGCAGCCGACGCGATCGAGGTGCGTGGCGCGCATTCTGTAACCGTGCTGGTTGCCATCGCCACCAGCTTTCGCGGCGGCGATCCCGAGTCCACCTGCCAGCAAAGGCTCAACCGCGCTCGGGAGATCTCCTTCCTGCAGCTCCGCCGCGCGCACATTGCCGATCATCAGCCGCTCTATCGCCGCGTCTCCCTCGATCTAGGACGGAGTTCTCTGGGACAGAGTTCTTCGTCCGCTCGGCAACTGCCCACGGACGCACGACGCAAAGCGCTGGAAGATGGCGCGGACGATCCGGAGCTGCTCGCTCTCTTTTTCCAATATGGCCGCTATCTCACCATCGCCGGCTCGCGCGCTGACTCGCAGTTGCCGCTGGCGCTGCAGGGCATCTGGAACGACGGACTGGCCAGCAGCATGGGCTGGACGGACGATTTTCACCTCGACATCAACACGCAGCAGAACTACTGGCCCGCGGAGGTCGCGAATCTCTCCGAGTGCCAGATGCCGCTCTTTGCGCTGATCGACGGGATGCGCGCGGCTGGCCGCACCACCGCGCGCGAGATGTACGGCGCACGCGGATGGGTGGTGCATACCGTCACAAATCCGTGGGGCTACACCGCGCCCGGTGCCGGCGTGGGCTGGGGCATCTTCGTCACCGCCGGCATCTGGATCGCGCTGCAGATGTGGGAGCATTACACCTTCACCGCCGATGTCGATTTTCTGCGCACGCGCGCCTATCCGGTGCTGCGCGAGGCTGCGCTCTTCTTCCTCGACTCTATGGTTCCGGAGCCGAAGCACGGCTGGCTGGTGACCGGCCCATCCGATTCTCCGGAGAACTGGTACAAGACGCCCGGCGGTGGCCGCGCGGCCGAATCGATGGGCAACACCATCGACCGCGTCTTCGTGTACGCGCTCTACACCATGTGTATTCAGGCGTCGAAGACGCTCTCGATCGACGACGATCTGCGCCAGCGTCTGGAGAGCGCCCGCGCCAAGCTGCCGCCATTCCAGATCGGCCGTCACGGCCAGTTGCAGGAGTGGCTGGAGGACTTCGAGGACGCCGAGCCGAACCACCGGCACACCTCTCCGCTGGTCTCTGTCTATCCCGAGCATCAGATATCGCCGCGCACCACGCCCGCACTCTCACGCGCCGCGGAGGTTCTGATCCAGCGCCGGATGGACGCGCCCCACTGGGAGCAGAGCGAGTGGGGCCGTGCCAACCTGGTCGTCTACTATGCGCGATTTTTGAAGGGCGACGATGCACACAAATATCTCGTCGGGCTGGTGGCGAAGGCGGCCGATGCGAACCTGCTCACCTTTTCGAGCGCCGGCGTCGCGGGTGCCGATCAGAATATCTTCGCGATCGACGGCAACACTGCCGGCACCGCGGGTATCGCCGAGATGCTGTTGCAGTCGCAGGCGGGCTACATCGAAGTGCTGCCCGCGCTGCCGGCGGCATGGCCGAACGGCTCCGTGCGCGGCTTGTGTGCTCGCGGCGGTTTTGTCGTCGACATCGAGTGGCGCGCGGGAAAGCTGATCTCCGCCACCGTTCGCAGCAGGCATGGCGGCAGCACGCCGGTTCGCTATGCCGGCCACATCACCACCCTCCACCTTGGCGCAGGAGAGAGCCTGCGCCTCCGGCAGGACGACTTCCGCCAGCCGGCGGTGGACACCCATGAGAGCGAAGCATGAAGATCTATCGACGTCTGACCCGGCATGCCGGCCTTGGCATGGCGGTCTTGTGTCTCCTCTTTGCCTCCGCGGCGTGCGCGGCGCAGCAGCCCGTATCCATTCCGGAGGAGATCGAGTGGACATGGGAGGTGCGGCCGCCGCATCCGGATCCCAAGCTGCCC
Organism: Acidobacteriaceae bacterium; assembly: GCA_035642955.1. Classification (GTDB taxonomy): domain Bacteria; phylum Acidobacteriota; class Terriglobia; order Terriglobales; family Acidobacteriaceae; genus KBS-83. The sequence continues at coordinate 674 of DASQRJ010000101.1, read as the reverse complement.
AACGTGCTGCTGCTGGGCGATTCCCTGTCGCGCAACTACTTCCCCCAGGTCACGAAGGATCTGGCGGGCGTGGCGAATGTCTACCTCATGGCAGCGTCAACCTCGGTCGGCGATCCGCGGCTGGTGCATCAGATCCGCGAGTTCGCCGCGATGGAGCATGTGCCCTTCCGCATTGTGCATTTCAATAACGGAATGCACGGCTGGGGATATACGGAGGCGCAGTACAAGGCCGCCTTTCCGGAGTTCCTGCGCACCGTTCGCTCTCTCGCCGGATCGAACAGCGGGTTGATCTGGGCCAATATCACTCCGGTAGAGCCGAACGCCTTCAACGGCGCCACCAACGACCGCATCGACGCGCGTAACGCGATCGCGCGGCGCTCCATCGAGGCAGCGCACATCCCCATCGACGATCAGCATGCGCTCATGCTGAAACATCCGGAGCTGCACCAGGACACGGTGCACTTCAACGACGCGGGATCGAATCTGATGGGCGACCAGGTCGCGGCGGCAATCCGCGCGCAGCTCAAGAGATAGTTGTCCGCCGCAGTAACTTCGTGCCGTGATGCCAATAGATAGCACGGTTACAACTGGACCAAAGCGAAACCCTTTCGTGCAGCTTAAAGGTCTCTTTTTGATAGTCGAGGACCATCTAGTGAGATACTCTGTGGAACAAT
>DASQRJ010000100.1:0-2811 GCA_035642955.1 Acidobacteriaceae bacterium | reverse complement strand
TGCGTGGCGAAAGTTCGGCGGCCTTTTGTGAGTGGCCGGAGTGCGTCAGATCCGAGCTCGCCCAGCGCGGCAAGTGGCTCGGACTTCTGCGCATATCGTCAGCGTACCGCGTGAAGAAGGGCTTATTCCGGCGGCGGCGACGCCGTACCGTGCAGGTCGCAGGCCCGCCACATATACCAGCTTGCGACCGAGCGCCAGGGCTGCCATTTCTTCGCCCGGCGCAGCATCGCATCCGGTTTGGGTAGGACCGCCGGCGTGATTGGCTTCGACTTCGGCGGGCGCCCGAAGGTGAGCAGGAAGCCCTTGCGCACACCGTAGTCGCTCACCGGAAAGACATCCGGCCGCCCCAGCCGGAAGATCAACAGCATCTCCACCGTCCATTGCCCCACACCGCGCACCTGCGTCAGCCGCTCGACAATTTCTGCATCGGTCATGCGGCGAATGCGCGCGAGCGTAGGGACGGTCCCGTCGAGCGTCTTGGCCGCGAGGTCGCGCAGCGCCTTGGTCTTGTTTGCGGAGAGGCCGCAGCCGCGCAGCATCTCTTCCGGCACGGCAAGCAGATGATCGGGCTGGGGGTGGATGTCACCGAAGGCGTGCAGCAGACGGCTGAGGATGGCAAAGGCGGCCTTGCCATGAATCTGTTGGTAGATGATCGACTCCACCAGCGCTTCAAAGGGCGAGTGCTGGCTCTTCAGCCGCATGGTGAATGGGCCTACGCGGCGAATCAATTCGCCCAGCTTCGGATCTGCCTCGGTCAGCGCGGCAATTGCCTCTTCCGGGTCGTAGTGAACACTGCGGCGGCCATCGCTCATAACGAAGTTGAGTGTATCGAACGGCCAAAACCGTCAGCGCAACGCGCCGTCTCGATTCGCTCACGGTGAGATCACGAGAGGTATCGAAAAAAGCAATTTCGTCTGAAAACCCTTGCTGGGCTTTGCTTTGAATGCTCGGTGCACGGCACAGAAATTGTGCAGCAGCGAAGTCATCGGCATGGCCGCATTACTACTCAGACAAGAAATGCTGATATAGTCCTGCTTTGCCCCTCAATAGTCTTTTTCTATATACGACTAGAGCGGTCGCAAAATGCTGATTGCAGTGGACCTCTAACTCCTCACTGAGCGTGAGGGAACCAGGAACGGATCGATGCCGCAGATTTTTGACCGCAGCTCAAATGCGCTTGCGCGTATGAGCCTGATCCTGACGGGACTGATTGTGATTGCGTTGGGAGTTACGCTGGACCAGTTGCAGCGCTCCCCATGGGTAACCCGGCAAGGGCAGCGCGCGGATCAGCCAGTACCCTTCAGTCATAAGCACCACGTCATGGGCCTTGGCATTCAGTGTCAGTACTGCCATACCACCGTGGAGCGGTCGAGCTATGCCGGCATTCCGCCCACCAAGACTTGTATGAACTGCCATGCGCAGATCTGGACCAATGCGCAATTGCTGGAGCCGGTTCGTGAAAGCTGGGCGACGGGCGAGTCGATCCGCTGGATCCGCGTGCACGACCTGCCCGATTACGTGTACTTCAACCACTCCATCCACGTGAACAAGGGCATTGGCTGCTCTAGCTGTCATGGCCGCGTCGACCTAATGCCGATTATGTATCAGGAAAACTCGCTGCAGATGGAGTGGTGCCTGAACTGCCATCGCGATCCGGCAAAGAACCTGCGGCCTACCAGCCAGATCTACAACATGGCCTGGGACGGCCCTTCCAAGGAGAAGCCGGTGTGGTGTGGCGCGGCCGGCGACAAGAATGGGACGCCTACCGCGCAAACGGTGGACTGCACCACGCTGAACCCGGAAGAGGTGGGAGCGCGGGCCGCTTCGCTAGATATGCTGCCCCCGACCGATGCGCCGGAAACCCACATGCTGGATGTATCCGCGCATCCGAATGGCGCTGGGGGACCGACAGGCGCGGACCAAGTGAACTACACCAAGTTCACCAACCAGGAGGCTCTGGGCTTATTTCTGCTGAAGCAATACCACATACGCAATCCGCATGAGCTGAGCTCGTGCGAGACCTGCCACCGCTAAGCGATGGCGCTTGCGGGACGACGATAGGGAACAGAAAGCAAAGCCGACAACGATGGACACACAGGACGGAATCGTGGCGAAGGACACAGGGCTGACGGTGCTGGAAGCGGTTCAATCCGGCGCAGGCCCGAAATCGGGGCCAAGTATGACCGTGGCAAGCGCCCGCGCGGAGCTGGATGGCCCGCTGCGTTCGCGGACAGCCTGGAAGGGACTCGACCAGGCGGCTGCGCAGCCGGGTTTTGACCGCCGCGTGGAGCAGGAATTTCCCGCGCACGCGGGAGAATGGGTCGATCCGGTGTCGCGCCGCGGCTTCATGAAGTTGATGGGCGCCTCCATGGCGATGGCTGGCCTGGCCGGCTGTACCAAGCAGCCCGACGAACCGATCTATCCCTACGTCAAGGCGCCGGAAGATCTGATACTCGGCAAGCCGAATTACTTTGCGACCGCGTTCCCCTTCTCGACCGGCGCGTTGCCCTTGCTGGTCAAGAGCGATGCCTACCGTCCCATCAAAGTGGATGGCAATCCGGAGCATCCGATGAGCCTGGGTGGCTCAGATCCCCTGAGCCAGGGCTCGCTGCTGGGGCTCTACGATCCGGACCGCTCGCAGCATGTGCTTTACCATCTGGAATCGAGCTCGTTTGCCAGCTTCCAGGCGGCGCTGATTCGCGATCTGGCTAACATGCAGGGCGGACAGGGCCTCTACATCCTGAGCTCGACCATCACCTCGCCCACCCTTGCTGCGCAGTGGAAGGACGCGCAGAAGCGGTTGCCGCAGGC
>DASQRJ010000099.1:0-3817 GCA_035642955.1 Acidobacteriaceae bacterium | reverse complement strand
CGCCCGACCAGCAGCGCATCGTCGCCACGAATGTCAACTCCGGCACGGTGAGCCTCATCGAAATGCAAACCCTGCGCATGCCCGGGCCGCCACCCGGAGCGCCGCGGCCACCCCCCGCCGGACCCGGTGGCCCGATACCGCGCCCAGGCGGCTCCAGGCCAGAGAAAGACTGGAACGAAACCGTCATCCGCGTCGGCAACGGCTCAGAGGGCTTCGACGTCTCGCCCGACGGCAAGGAGATATGGGTCGCCAATGCGCAGGATGGCACCCTCTCGGTGATCGACATCGCGGCCAAGAAAGTGGTCGCGACGCTCGCCACGAAGACGCACGGCGCCAATCGGCTCAAGTTCACGCCGGACGGCAGGCGCATTCTGGTCTCCAGCGGCCCGGAACTCGTCATTCTCGATGCCGCCACACGCCACGTCATCCAGCGCATTCCCATCGGTCACGGCTCCGGCGGCGTCCTCATACAGCCAGACGGCGCTCGGGCCTTCGTCGCCTGCTCGCCGGACAACTACGTCGCGGTCATCGATCTACGCTCCCTGACCGTGGCGGGCCACATCCAGGCCGGCACGGAACCGGACGGCATGGCCTGGGCCCTCCGGCGCTGACCGGAGAGGTGTCTGCCGTGTATCTGCCATGTGTCTGCGGTGTGTCTGCCTAGATGTGCCACTCCCGTGGCACAATCGTCAGCAGCCGATGGCCGACTCCGCCCAGAACGCCGCAACGCCCTTCGAACATCTCCGGCTCTTCCACGACGCCGCGCGCGCCCTTACCTCTTCGCTCGATCTGCCGACCATCCTGCGCAGCATTCTGGAGCAGATGGAACGTTTCTTCCATCCGGAGAGCTGGTCGCTGCTCATGGTCGATGACGAGAAGCGCGATCTCTACTACGCCCTCGCCCGGGGCGTCTCCGATGAAGCGCTGCAAAGCATCCGCATCCCGCTGGGCACGGGCATGGCCGGATGGGTCGCGATGCATGGCGAGCCGCTCATCGTCACGCATGAGGGAGTGGCCGCCCGGCTCTCCGACGGCGAACAGAAGCACTCCGCCATCTGCCTGCCCCTGCGCTCGCGCGAGCGAACCCTCGGCATCCTGCAGGTGACCCATCCCACTCCGCAGACACTCAGCGACGACGCCATCACCTTTCTCTACATCGTCTGCGACTACGCCGCCATCGCCATCGAGAACGCGCGCGCCGTCGAGCGCATCCAGGAACTCACCATCACCGATGACTGCACGCACCTGTTCAACGCGCGCCACCTGGCCGCCGTGCTGCCCACCGAGATCGAGCGCGCCCGCCGTTTCGATCAGCCGCTCGGCATCATCTTTCTCGATCTCGATTACTTCAAGCAGGTCAACGATGTATACGGTCATCCCGCGGGAAGCCGGGTGCTGGCCGAAGCCGCAGAGGTCATCACCCGCACCTTGCGCACCGTCGACCTCGCCTTCCGCTACGGAGGCGATGAGTTCGTGGCCATTTTGCCGCAGACGCCGGGGCCGGCCGCGGCGGCCGCCGCCAACCGCCTGCTCGTCGCCATACGCGCCCGCCGCTTTCTCAGCCTGGAAGGGCTCGCCCTGCATCTGACCGCCAGCCTGGGTGTCGCCAGTTATCCCAACGATGCCGACAATGCCGCCGCGCTTCTCGAATGCGCCGACCAGCGCATGTATGCGGTGAAAAACTCGACTCGGGACGATATCGCCACCACCGGTTGAGTTCTTCCCATTGCGATACGATTGCCTCTAATGCCCCCCGGAACTACGTTGCGCCCTCAGCGGTTCCTGTCCATTTCTCTCGTCGCCGCCAGCCTCTGGTACGTCACATATTTCATATTCGTCGCGTGCCTGCGAGCCTCGTTTCCCATGCAGTTGGAATGGGTAGAGAGCGGCGTGCTTGACGCTGTCGTCCGCGTTCTCACGCATCAAGCGGTTTACGTTGCACCTACACATGCATTTGTCCCCTACCTCTATACGCCGCTCTACTACTACGTGGCCGCAATCGCCTGCCGCGTCGGCGGCCTGGGCTTTGAGCCTTTGCGGTGGCTCAGCACGGCGTGCACCCTCGGCTGTTTCGCTCTGATCTTTCTGCAGACACGTGCACTGACCGCGAGCCGTTACGCCGGGCTGCTGGCTGCCGGGTGCTTTGCCGCCCTATACGGCGCTTCTGGCGGTTGCTACGATCTCGCGCGCGTGGACATGCTCTTCGTCGTCCTTGCTCTCGCTGCCATCTATGCGCTCTGGCACGATCAGGCGCTGCTTGCCGGGCTATTATTCGCGTGCGCGTATCAGTCCAAGCAGGGAGCGGCCATCATCGCCGTCTGCGTGCTCCTCGGCTCGTGGCGGCGTCCTCGCCAGTGCGCCACCGGGATGGTGACGTTTCTGGTCGCTACGGCAGGCTCGGCCCTCATCCTGAATCACATCTCAGGCGGTTGGTATGCCTTCTACACGCAATGGCTGCCGAGCCACCAGCCGCTCGCCCCTCAGTCTTTGTTCTCTCTTTTCGCGCGAGATCTCGGCCGCTACATGCTGCCTGGGCTGCTTCTCGTTGCATGGAATCTGCGTCGCGATCCTGCACGATTGTGGAGATCGCGTCGCGGTAATTTTTTGTTGGCCGGCACACTTGGAACCAGCCTCACGGCTTTCGCCGGGCGTCTCCATTCCGGAGGAGGCGCCAACTCGACAGTCCCGTTCTTCGCCTGGTTCGCGATACTCTTCGGCATCGCCGTCCACCGCCTGGTTGCCCCGCTGGCGACACAATCCCGACGTAGCCAGTTCGCCGCCGGGCTGGCCGCGCTGCAGTTCCTGATCCTTTTCACCTTGCCATCGCGTTTCGTTCCCTCGCATCAGGAACGCGAACAGGCGCAACAGTTCCTCGCGCAGATCGCCACTGTTCCCGGCGATATCTACGTCATCGATGCGGCTGCCGACCTGGCGCCCATGCACAAAACCAGCTTTGCCAATGGCGTCCCCGTCTGGGACGTGATTCGCGCCGGAGATAGCCCGGCCGCCCGCGCCATGGTTGCCGATATCCAGCAAGCGCTCCGCCAGCGTAGATATGCGGCTCTGCTTGCGCCCAATCCGCTCGATGGTGCAAACACCTTCGCAGGCGAGCCGCCTGACCTCTCTCTTTTCTACCGGCTCGACACACCGCCCCTGCACACGGGGGAGGCAGCACGGGCGCTCAAGATCCTCCAGACCCCGGGAATCGGTCCGGCCTACCTGTTTCCAGCCCGCCAATAGAGCATTTTCCTGATGCTGTGAGATAGCGGAGAGTATTTCGGCGTGGCTTTTCCTTCACCAAAAGCCACCAGAGCTTCCGTTGGCCGCTCTACACCTGCAGGGAAAATACTCTAGCGACGCGCAGCCGCGGTAAAGACCCGTTTCCCTCTAGCGCTCGACCGGCAGGATCGCGTTGAGGTTGTCGCCCGACTGCGGTTCAATCGCGAAGTCCCACACCGACAGGTTGGCCTCCCGCGGCCCCAGCAGCTCCATCAACGCATACTGGCCTATCGTCAGTTTTTGTTTCGGCACCACCTTCAACCAGTGGTTGCCGGGCAACATCGTGGCCGTTGTCAGCGTCACGTTCTCGCCCTGGCGTCCCAGCTCATTCAGCGTCACATTCGTGATCACGCGGTATCCGCGTCGCGAATCCAACTCCACGATCGCGTACTGGCTCTTCGGCGAACTCACCGCCCCAGCCACCTTCGCATCCGGCCCGCTCACCGTGATCGCGTCCGGGCCGGCCGAGTCGTCGCCGCCGGTCAGGCTCACGTAGAACACCGGCTGGTTCTCGTGCAGATGGACCTTCGAGCCTTCC
>DASQRJ010000098.1:0-4348 GCA_035642955.1 Acidobacteriaceae bacterium | reverse complement strand
CACAGTTGTGGAACCGTACTTCACATTGCGGATGCAACGCATCCTCTGGAGTTGCGGTTTCGTTTGCTTCGTCGCCGTTTCCGCGAAGCTGGCCTGGGGCATGCGGATGACCGCCGAGCCGCCTGACCCGATGGACGAGCGTGACACGACGGGGGCCTGCGGAGATGCTGAGCCGCCGCCGTCCACGCTTCCCGTATCCGCAACCCCCGTACTACAGAGAAGCAAATGGCTATGGCTCTTGCTGCCGTTGGTTGGCGCCATGCAGTTGAGCGCGGTGACCAGCTATCTCACCGCAAACATCGCCGCCATTCCGCTGCTCTGGATCCTGCCTCTCGCTGCGTATCTGCTCACGTTGATCGTTGCCTTCGAATACGCCCGGTTCGTGCCGCGTCCACTGCTCACGCGGCTGCTGGCGGTGATGCTTGCCGGCCTGGCATACATGATGGCGAATGCGGATGCGTGGCTGCCGATGAGCATCGGCATCGCATTTTTTCTGATCGAGATGTTCCTGGCCTGCCTCTACTGTCATGTCGAGGCCTATGCGCTGCGCCCACGCGCAAGCCGGGAGCTGACCCTCTTCTATCTGATGTTCGCGACCGGCGGCGCAATCGGGTCCTTCCTGATCGGCATCGCGTTCCCGCTCCTGTTTTCTTCGAACTACGATCTGGCGATCTCATTCCTCGCCACCGCGCTGGTGGCCTTGCTGGTTGTATGGCCGGAGAACTGGTCGCAGCGCGTGCTTTGGTCTGCCGGTGCAGCGATGCTGCTCTACGTTCTCGTGCTGCTGCATGCGGCCTATCGGCGCGACACCATCTTTGCGACCCGCAACTTCTACGCGACGCTGCGGGTGAAGCAGAGCTACGACAGCAGCCAGCATTGGCTACGCACGCTGAGCAATGGGACGATACAGCACGGCACGCAGATCTTTTCGCCGGAGCTGCGCAGAACCCCGACCACGTACTACGCCGAGGACTCCGGTGTCGGGCTGGCAATGCGCTACTGTTGCGGCGAGCGTGCGCGCAATGTGGGCATCGTTGGGTTGGGGGCGGGCACGATGGCGGCTTACGGACGCCCCGGGGACCACATGCGCTTTTACGAGCTCAACCCCGCCGTCCAGCCGATTGCAGAGCACCTCTTCACCTATCTGCGCGATTCACCGGCACACATCACCTTTGCCGACGGCGACGCGCGAGCCTCTCTTGCAAACGAAGCACCGCAGCATTTCGATGTGCTGGTGGTCGATGCCTTCTCCGGCGATGCGATTCCGCTTCACCTCCTGACGACGGAGGCGGTTTCCATCTATCGCAAGCACCTTGCGCCCGGCGGCATTCTCGCCTTCCACATCTCGAACCGGCATGTCGATCTGGAGCCGGCTATCTACCTGCTGGCGAAAGCCGCAGGCATGCAGGCGCGCACGGTACAGAGCTTTGAGGACACACAGCGCGGCGAGCTCAACGCCACCTGGGTGCTGGTGACCGGTAACGGCGCATTCCTTGCACTGCCGGAGGTTGCGGCTCATGCGAAGCCGACAGAGCAGCGTGCCGGCCTCCGGGTGTGGACGGACGACTACTCCACACTGCTGGCGCTGCTTCGCTGAAAAGGCGCCGCCGCGGCAGCGCCCTTCAATGCAAGCTGGCACGCGCCTACTGGTGGGCGCGCGGCTGCTCCTGCGGAACCGGAGCGGGTAGAACAGCGAGCGCTTCGGGTGTCTCTTCCTTCAGTTCGGGCAGCGGCGACTCGAGCGCAATCTTCAGCACCTTGTCCATCGTTTCGACGAAGTGGAGCTTCATCACCGTCTTCAGGTTTTCAGGAAGCTCGGCAACGTCCTTCTCGTTTTCCTTGGAGAGAATGGCTTCGAAGATGCCGGCGCGATGCGCGGCCAACAGTTTTTCTTTCAGGCCGCCAATGGGCAGCACCTTGCCGCGCAACGTGATCTCGCCGGTCATGGCCAGATCGCGGCGCACGGGAATCTTGGTGAGGGCGCTGGCAAGGGCTGTCGCCAACGTGATGCCGGCGGATGGCCCATCCTTGGGGATCGCGCCTTCGGGTACATGTACGTGGATGTCGACGTTGCGATAGAAATCGCGCGGCAGACCGAGCTGATGGGCGCGGCTGCGGATGTAAGAGAGTGCGGCTTGCGCCGACTCCTGCATCACGTCGCCGAGTTGGCCGGTGAGCGTGAGCTTGCCCTTGCCGTCGAGCACCTGCACCTCGGTGGAGAGGATGCTGCCGCCCACTTCGGTCCAGGCCAGTCCGGTGACCAGTCCCACTTCGTTCTTCTCGTGGGCCTGGGAGTCGCGGAACTTCGCCACGCCGAGGAAGTCGGCGATGTTTTCGTTGGTGATGGCTTCCTTGTGCTTGAGCCCGTTCTTCACCACGCGGCGCGCCACCTTGCGGCAGACGTTGCCGATCTCTCTTTCCAGGTTGCGCACCCCCGCCTCGCGGGTATAGTTGCGCACGATCTCGGTCAGCGCATCGTCGGAAAAGGAGATGTTCTTGTCTGTCAGGCCAGTGCCGGCAAGCTGCTTCTTTACCAGGTACTGCTTGGCGATCTCGATCTTCTCGGCCTCGGTGTAACCGTGCAGCCGAAGCACTTCCATGCGGTCCTGCAGCGGCCCGGGGATGGTGTGCAACACATTCGCGGTCGCGACGAAGAGGACCTGGGACAGGTCGTATTCCACGTCCAGGTAATGGTCCTGGAAGTTGGAGTTCTGCTCCGGGTCCAGCACTTCGAGCAGGGCAGAGGAGGGATCGCCGCGGAAGTCGGACGCCATCTTATCCACCTCGTCCAGCATGAAGACGGGGTTCTTGGTGCCGGCCTTCTTCATGGACTGGATGATCTGGCCGGGCAGGGCGCCGATATAGGTGCGGCGATGGCCGCGGATCTCGGCCTCATCGCGGACGCCGCCGAGCGACATGCGGACGAACTTGCGGCCGGTAGCCTTGGCGATCGACATGCCGAGCGAGGTCTTACCGACGCCCGGAGGTCCGACGAAGCACAGGATGGAGCCCTTCGGATTCTTGACCAGCTGGCGCACGGCGAGGAACTCGAGAATGCGTTCCTTGATCTTTTCCAGGCCGTAGTGGTCGGTGTCGAGAACTTTTTCCGCGACGTCGATGGAACGCGTCTCCTTCGACCTCTTCTTCCACGGCACGGCCAGCAGCCAGTCCAGGTAGTTGCGGGAGACGGTGGACTCCGCGGACATGGGCGGCATGGCTTCGAGCTTCTTCAGCTCCTGCGTCGCCTTGTCCATCACGTCCTTGGGCATGCCGGCGGCTTCGATCTTCTTTTTCAGGTCGTCGAACTCGTTCTTTTCGCCGCGGCCCAGCTCCTTCTGGATGGCCTTGATCTTCTCGTTGAGGTAGTACTCCTTCTGCGCGCGCTCCATCTGCCGCTTCACCCGCCCCTGGATGGAGCGGTCCATATTCAGCTTCTCGATCTCCATGTCCAGCAGGTCGGCGATGCGCGCCAGCCGCTCGGTGGGATCGAAGAGGTTCAGCAGCTCCTGCTTCTCCTCAACCGAGAGCTGCAGGTTGGCGGCGATGGTGTCGGCCAGCTTGCCTGGCTCGTCCATGCGGACAGCCGCGACGATGGACTCGTAGTTGAGGCTCTGCTGCAGTTTCACGTACTGCTCAAACAGCCCGGTGACCTTCTGCATCAACTGCTCGGTCTGGGGGCCGGGAGGGGCAATCTTGGGAATGCGTACGGTGGCTACGAAGAAGCCATCGGAGTCGTTGATTTCCGTAGATTTGGCGCGCTCCAGACCCTCAACCAGCACTTTAATGTTCCCGTCCGGCATCTTGACGCTCTGGACGATATTGCCGATGGTGCCGACGGAATAGACATCCTCCGCCTTGGGCTCGTCGATGCTCGCGTCGTGCTGGGTCGCCAGGAAGATACGGCGGTCACCGTTGAGCGCCTCTTCCAGCGCGCGGACACTCGATTCGCGGCCCACGATGAATGGCGTCATCATGAAAGGGAAGATCACCATCTCGCGGATGGGCATCATGGGCAGCTTGCGTGTCTCGCCGCGCTCCCGTGGTTCTTTCGTCTCCCTGGGCTCTTTCGGTTCTTTGCTGGTTGCCACAAATGTCCTTCTGCCCACAAATCGCCGGTGAGCATCGGCATCGACTCCCAAATCGGTACGGATGAGCCGCGGCCGGGAGTCTTGGCCCCCGGCCCGTGAGTATTCGATGTCAAAACGCCTGTGGGAGGCTCACCTTCAGGCGAGGAGAACGTGTACAAGCGGATCTTTCACTGCTAATAGATCCGCCAGTTTCGCTCAGTGGGGCTGCTCCTGAGGAAAAGCCCCACTGTTGTACCGCATCCCTGATAAGAAATTCGTTC
>DASQRJ010000097.1:0-2511 GCA_035642955.1 Acidobacteriaceae bacterium | reverse complement strand
CAGTTCGTGGTTGTGGCGGCGGGAGGACATCAGCGCATTCCTGAAGAGACGCAGGGCGATGCCATTGTGGCCTTCGCGCTGCCTTAAGCGGCTCAGCGTGCGAGTGCCGGTTCGATCTCCGCGAATGCCATGTTCTGGGCGTGGCTGCCTGTCTCTTGCTGCCACAGCTCGAAGAGGCGGCCGTAGCTGAGGATGGTCACATCAGCCTGATCCACGTGGAGCGCCGCGAGCGTGCGGTCGATCCACTCCGGTGGGCCTTCGAGCTCGGCGTACTGGCCGATGGGCGTCTCATCGATGACACAGTGGCCGTCCTTGTCCGCCCATTCGCTGCGCCACTTCTCGTAAACGAATGTCGAGGTGTAGCCGAGCACTTCGAAGATAGCGGCGAGCGCCTCACCGTCCTCCACTGCTGTTTCGGTCTCGATGCGTTCCTTGTGGCGCGCATCGGGCGAGTCATTCGGCGTGATCTGTTTGTGGGTCAGCACCCAGCGGTCGCCGTAGCGGCGCACACGCAGAATCTGGCGTGCAGCGCGCAGCTCGTGCGCGGGCGTGTCGAAGAGGACGTTGCGCTCAAAGGTGCGCGGAGTTTGGCAGTGGAAGCCGAGCTGTTGGAGCGTTGCTTCAAGGGCTTTCGGGTCGCGGACGCGGAACTTGACCTCGATCTCAATCGACTGCATGGAAGGAGTTTATACCGTTTTTCGCGATGTGCCCGGCTTCGCCCTCATCGCATGGAGGCGCTTTTCCTGCGAGAGACGGCGTGCAGACTGCATCCTGCTCATCTCCCCGCGCCCCGGCGTCGCATAATGGAAGGATGGCAGAGACTGAGCGCCTTCCCCTGAGCGAATCCGATCTACAGAGCAAGACGGCGGCGGCCACCCTGGAACGGGTTGCCGCGATCTGGCGGGGCGGCGGTACGGTTGCGTTTCCGACCGAGACGGTCTACGGGCTGGGCGCGCACGCCTTCGATCCGAAGGCGGTGGAGCGCATCTTTGCCGCCAAGCAGCGACCCGCGTGGGATCCGATGATTGTGCACGTGAGCCAGGGTGTGCCGCTGGGCCGTCTGGTGGCGGAGATCAGCGACACGGCGCGCGCGCTGATGGAGGCGTTTTGGCCCGGACCCCTGACCTTGCTGTTGCCCAGCGGCCCGGATGTGCCCGATGTGGTGACGGCGGGGCGTGCGCTGGTGGGAGTTCGAGTGCCCGCGCACCCGGTGGCGCGCGCGCTGATTGCGGCGGCAGGTGTCCCGATTGCGGCGCCCAGCGCTAACTCCTTCGGACGGCCCAGCCCGACGACGGCTGCGCACGTGCTGGAGGATCTGGACGGTCGCATCGATGCCGTGGTGGATGGCGGGCCGGCGCGGCACGGCGTGGAATCGACTGTGGTGGACGCCAGCCAGTCGGGGGTGATCGTCTACCGGCCCGGGGCGGTCACGCTGGAGGCGTTGCGCGGCGTGGCCGGGGAGGTAAGACTCTACGAAGGAAATGGCAGGGTCAGCAGCGAGGAGGCCTCCGGGCTGCCCTCGCCGGGGGTGGGCATACGCCACTACGCGCCGCGCGCGACGATGGTGCTGGTGGAGACGCAGGCGGCAGAGGACGAGGAGGCGGTGGTGGGCTTTCGGCTCTTCCAGGCGGTCGCCAAACTGAAGCGTGAAGGCAAGGGTGTGCGCGTGGGCGTCATGGCGCCCGAGGAGTTCAAGAGCGATGTGCGGACCGCCGATTTCGTCTTTGGATGGGGACGGTGGAGCGATCTCGACTCGCTGGCGCAGCGGCTTTTTGCCGGACTGCGCTGGCTGGATGCGCAGGAGGCGACGCACATCGTATGCCCGCTGCCCTCGGACCGGGGAATTGGACGGGCCATGCGGGATCGTCTGGAAAAGGCCGCGTGGCTTCCGGTGGTCTGAGCAGCGCGAAGGGGTAACATTCGACGATGCACTGGATGCACTGCGTCTCCTATTTCTTTAGCGGGGTGTTTCTTACAAACGCGGTTCCGCATTTTGCCAGCGGTACGATGGGACGGCCATTTCAAAGCCCATTCGCGAAACCGCCCGGCAAGGGGCTCTCTTCTTCTACGGTGAATGTGCTATGGGGATTCTTGAACCTGGTCGTGGGCTACGTTCTTCTATGCCACGTCGGCGTCTTCGATTTGCGCTCCACACATCAGAGCGTTGCCTTGGGATTGGGCATCCTGTTCACCGGCGTGATGCTGGCGCGTAGCTTTGGACGCTTCCACGGCGGCAACTCGCCGGCAAACCCGTAGCGGTTTGAACGGTCCAAAGATTCTCTAGGGCTGTGGGTCGCTTGCCTTGTAGAGATACTTGATGGCTGCTTTGTAGATGAGGGTGCGGACGCTGCCGTGGCGCACCTTGATGGTGTCGACGTCATACCATTCGATGACACCCTCGACGTGGTCCCCATTCTCCAGCATGAAGATCATGGTGGTCTGGGCGTGCATCTGCTTTTGCAGATAAAAGGCTTCGGCGTGCGAGCTCTCCGCGCGTCCATTTGCCGGCTG
>DASQRJ010000096.1:0-5551 GCA_035642955.1 Acidobacteriaceae bacterium | reverse complement strand
TTGCGCTGCCGCCGGATTTTCGAAGGTATCGACCACGAGGACGCTGTCACTTCCAATCACGAATCCGGCATTGGAGCCAGACCGTTGTGACTTTGCTGCCGGGTTGTCGATTGCGGCCCAGGCGCCGTGGTCCAGCGGCTTCAACAGAAAGGGTTCGGCGGTTTGAGCGGCGCCGTTCATGCCGGCAAGAAAGCAGAAAGCTAAGGCGCCTAAAGCGGATGTCTTCATATACCAAGCATCTTATCGTCAGAATTGCAGTCGTGATCTTCGCACCATAATCGACGGCTTCGGTTCGATGGAGGTCTCGCTATTTGGGGGCACAATGAACGATAACCAGATAAAGAACTATACGAGCGATCATCAGAGCAGCGAAGTACCATTGCTTGCTCCATCTAGGATTCCGCAGTAGCAACGCCCAAACCCATGGGGCCGACGACTACTCCGACGTGCACGGAAAACCGTGAACAAGGTGTCACCGCTTTCGCAAGGAACGTACGCCGGACCGTTTCAGGCGCGCGCGGGCTATTCTGTTCTGAGAATGGATTCTTTCGCGGAAGGCCGAAATTGGCTACATAGCGATTCCGAACGTCTCCTGCCGCACCTCCGTCGGTATAAGCATAGGAGAGTGGGTTTCGCCGGCGATGGCCGTCTGTGCAATAGCCAGCCGTGCTGCCGGAATGCGCGCTGGAGAGCAGGAGAGGTAGTTCAGATCGAGTGTCTCGAGGAACTCGATCGATTCTGGATCACCCGCATGTTCGCCGCAGACGCCGATCTTGATCGCCGGATTGGCCTCGCGCGCACGTTCGATAGCCATCTTCATGAGTGCGCCAACCCCCTCGCGGTCAATGGTGACGAATGGATCCTTCTCCAGAATGCCGGCCTCGATGTAGGCGTCCAGATATTTGCTCGCATCATCCCGGGAGAAGCCAAACGTCATCTGTGTCAGATCATTGGTGCCGAAGGACAGGAAGTCCACCTCCTTGGCAATCGAGCCGGCGCACACCGCCGCTCGTGGCAGCTCGATCATGGCGCCGAACTTGTAGGGTGTGGACTGGCGCAGCTCGGCAAAGACCGCCTGGGCGGTTTCCTCCACGAGCTTGCGTATGGCGCGAACCTCACCCAGCCCGGCGACCAGCGGGACCATGATCTCGGGCACGGTGCGCACACCTTTTCTCTGGACCGCGATCGCCGCTTCTAAAATTGCTCTTACCTGCATGACGATGATTTCCGGATGCGTGATGCCCAATCGGCAGCCGCGGTGACCCATCATCGGATTGGTTTCCTGCAGATCCCGCGTGCGTGTCCGCAGACGCTCTATGGCTGCAATCTCTCCGATGTGCCGAGATTGGAGACGTGCGCGGCTCAGGCGGTCGTCCAACTCTTCCAGTCGGGGGAGAAACTCATGCAGTGGCGGATCGATCAGGCGGATGGTGACCGGTAACCCATCCATGGTACGGAAGAGGGCCTCAAAGTCAGCCTTCTGCATAGGCAGCAGGCGGTTGAGCGCCTGCCGACGTTGATCGAGGTCTTCGGTCAGAATCATGGCGCGAATCCACTCAAGCCGTTCGGGCGCGAAGAACATATGTTCTGTCCGGCACAGGCCAATGCCGACGGCGCCCGCGCGTCGTGCACGCTCTGCGTCTTCCGGCGTATCTGCGTTGGCACGTATGGGCGTGACGCTGACGCATTGTGCCCACCCCAGGAACTCGTTCAGCTTGGCATTGTGCAGTGAAGCTGCGCGCAACGGCACCTTGCATGCGAATACCTGGCCGGAGAGCCCATCGAGTGACAGCCAGTCGCCTTCACGCAGCACCAGGTTGCCGATCTTCACCGTGCTGGCTTGGTCATCGACCACGACTGCGTTGGCGCCGGTGATGCAGCACTTGCCCATGCCGCGCGCAACGACTGCAGCGTGGCTGGTTGCTCCGCCATGCGCTGTTAGAAAACCGACCGAGGCCTCCATGCCATGAATGTCATCGGCCACCGTCTCCTGCCGCACCAAAATGATGGGTGTCTCGCGATGTTTGCCCGCCATGCGCACGGCATGGTCCGCCGTCAGCGCGATCCGTCCGACAGCCGAACCTGAAGATGCCGGTAGTCCGCGGGTCGCCGGTGCGACGTCCACATCGGAGAGATCGAGCTGCGGTGAGAGAATCTCGCCGATCTGCTCGGGCTTCACTCGTTGCAGTGCTTCGGTTCTGGAGATAAGCCCTTCATGGGCCATGTCCACCGCGCACTGTAGCGCTGCCATCGCGCTGCGCTTTGCAGTTCTGGTTTGCAGTAGGAAGAGCTCACCCTTCTGCACCGTAAACTCGAAATCCTGCATGTCATGCAGGTGCTTTTCGAGTCTCTTGGTGATGGAACAAAGCTGCCCATAGACGCCCGGCATCGTCTTCGAGAGTTCGGAGAGCGGCAGCGGCGTGCGAATGCCCGCGACGATGTCTTCGCCCTGCGCGTTAGGCAGAAATTCACCGAAGACCGCAGGATCGCCGGTGATGGGATTGCGCGTGAAACCAACCCCCGTGCCGCTGTCCATCCCAGAGTTCCCGAAGACCATGGCCTGCACGGTAACGGCGGTTCCTGCCTCATCTGGGATGTCGTACATGCGACGGTAGTGCTGGGCGCGTGTATTCGTCCACGATTGAAATACCGCTTCGGCCGCCATCAAGAGCTGCGCGCGCGCATCCTCGGGAAATGGCCGACCGGCGTGTTGTAACACGCACGCCTTGAACCCGCTAATGATGGTGCGCAGAGCTTCTTCCTTGAGCTCGAAATCGAATTCCACTTTGTGTTCATGCTTCACCCGTTCCAGTATCTGGTCGAACTGGACCTTCGGGACCTGCAGGACCACTGAGCCGAACATCTGGATCAACCGCCGGTACGAATCCAGGGCGAAACGCAAGCTGCCATGCGCCGCGGCCAGCCCCTCCACATTTGCTTCGGTCAAGCCCACGTTCAGGATGGTATCCATCATGCCCGGCATCGATACCGCCGCACCCGAGCGCACGCTTACCAGCAGGGGTTGTTCCACGCCACCGAAGGTCTGTCTCTGCCTTCCTTCCAGCCAGGAGACTGCGGTGTCGATGGCGCGCTCCAACTGCTCCGGCAGCCGCTTGTGCTTCAGGTAATGGCGGCATGCGCCGGTCGGGATGGTGAAGCCCGGAGGGACCGGAACGCCCAGCCGCGTCATCTCGGCCAATCCAGCCCCTTTGCCTCCGAGTTGGGCTTTCATGGTCCCTTCCCCGTCGGTGATGTCTGCGCTGAAGCGATAGACGGTGTCCTTGTCCACGCTGTTCTTGTTCAGGGATGCGATAGGCATTGCTGACTCCTGGCTGAAAGTGCTCGCCGGCGGGCGAGAGGGTATTGCCGAGCCGATCTTCCTGGCCGACTCATGGAGTAAACCCGAGCCGGAGCCTGGTCAGCAAGCGATCGAGGGCCAAGCGGACACTCGTCCGATTCGGACTAGTACTCCTTGGGATGCGTCAAACGCCGGTAAATATCCGTTTTCTGCTCGACCGTTCTGGATGCTCACTTCTACAATGAGCGGCAATGCCAGCGAAAGTACCACATTGCCCCGCGCTCATGACCGTCCAGCTGCTTCAGGAGCTGAATCACGCGATTGAAGAGCGGCGAGTGCAGGAGGGCGTCGCCCTGCTGCATCGGCTGGCTTGCAAACGGATGAAGATGGGCAAGCTAGGGCCGATTCAAACCCCCGTTCTGCTGTGTCTGGCCCAGTGGGTGGACCTAGGGTACGAGTCGCCCCAACTGGTGGACGACCTGTTGCAACAGCTCTCCGCTGATAGTCGAGCGCAGATGACCTTGCGTGATTTCCTGATGGTGCGCATGGCCGAAGCATTCGCCGCAATGGCGCATGAGGATACCGATCGTGCGATCGAGCTGCTCGGCTTCGTTCTGGGCGCAGAGCGTGAGTTAGGCAGCGAACACCTGAGTGTACTGGCGCATTTCTGGAAAGGGCGTGCACATCGCAAGAAGGGCGAGTATCAGAGAGCCGCGGAAGATATCGTCACCGCGCGTCAGTTGGCCCAACATCTGGAACTGAACAAGCTCGCTGCGGCAATACAGATTCAAGAAGCATGGCTGGCCTTTCAACGCGCAGAGCCAAAGGAAGCCTGGGCGCTGCTCGATCAAGCGGAAGAACAACTCCGCACCACCGACGACGATATCTCGCTCGGTAATATCAGCTCCGCTCGCGGCAGAATCGTCCGTCGAACCGGCGAGTATGCCGAGTCTCTGGCACATTATGAGCACGCCGTTGCCATCTACCAGCGGCGCAATGCCGATCACCGGAACCTGGCACGAACACTGGTGAATGCGGCCTACGTGAAACGGCTGCTTGCGCTCGATCTGCGAAAGCACCTGGACACGCGCACGAGCCGCATCGCCGGCGCCCAGCGCGGATCGAATGGCAGCGCGAGCATGAAACGCCGCTATATGGCGCTTTGCCATCAGGCCCTTGCCGATCTGGACGAGGCGGGACGGATCTACGCCTTGCATCAGCATCATGGCGGAACGGGATCGGTACTGGTAAATGGAGGGCACCTGCATCTCGACCTCGGCGATATCGAGCGTGCAGCGGCGGAAGGCGCCAAAGCATACGATCTGGCCCACAGTAAGCACGATCTCATCCTGATGGCCCGCGCCCGCATCCTGGAAGCGTATGCCGAGAACGCCAGAGTGGAGGAGGAACTCGGCGAGGATGCGAACATCGCAACCCATGCGCATCAGGCTCGCCGTTACGGTGAGGAGGCGGTGCAACTGGCGCTGCAGACGCAGAACCGGCGGTTACTCGCCGGGGCTCATATCGTCTGCGGTATGGTGGCGGCGAGCGACTTCTTCAAGGAATGGGAGGAAGCGCGGCGTTGCGAGATGGAAGCGGCGGCGCTTCTCCGTTCCTACGATCGCGATCATCTTGGAGAGGAGCTGACGATTCTGAAATCCAGGATCATGCGATCCATTGGCATTGACGAGACCTTGCGCGCCTGGTCACAGGGTATCGTCGGCCGCAAAACATTCCAACAGATGACCGAGGAATTCGCCGAGGTGGTCATCCCCCAGGTATGGCTGCGCGAGGGTAAGAAAATATCCCGTGTTGCTGAACGCCTCTCTATCTCTCCCAAGAAGGTGCGACGCATTCTCCGCAGTGTCGGCGTGTTGCATGCCAGATGATCGAGGCCTGTAACCGTTATGCAGTTCCGGGAGGCTCAACTACTCCCGCATGAACGATCTGTTACTCGGAGAGCCAGCGCCTTTAGGAAAGTGCGATTTGGACGTGGCGATCAAGGGAAATGCGGTGGTACCCGCATTATCTATATTTATCGCGATTAGACTTTCCCCGTTTTCCTTATTGCCGCATTACCGCTTACCCGAAGAACGCGAAGGACAACCCGAGCAAAAGCCGAGCGCAACGCTCTCAAGAAACGTGCCGACGAGATTTTTGAAACTTACAGGAGATAGACGATGAGCGAGATTTTGGACGACATGATGAGCGGCCTAAATGACGTCGGTAGTTTCCTTTCCGAAAAAAAAAGCG
>DASQRJ010000095.1:0-3495 GCA_035642955.1 Acidobacteriaceae bacterium | reverse complement strand
GATCTACCAGAAGGCCCGCGTTCAGCGGGCCTTCTCGCATCATCGCTGCATACAGCGACTCGTTAGCTTTACGGATTATTCTCCCCGCAGCGCCAACATCGGATCAATGGAAGATGCGCGGCGGGCGGGCAGAAGCGATGCGACCAACGTCAGCAGAAGAACAAAGATAGAAGCCAGAACCAGCACGATGGGATCGAGAGCGTTCACCTGAAATAGGAATGTTCCCAGCAGATGCGATGCAATCGCCGCTCCTGCCAGCCCAAGTACGCAGCCGATCAGAGCCAGCTTTGCTCCTGAGTACACGACCAGGCGGATGATTCCAGCGCGCTGTGAGCCCAGCGCCATGCGGATCGCCATCTCCTGTTTACGTAGCGCTACGGAGAATGCGATGACGCTGTAAATGCCCAGAACAGCCAACAACAACGCTGCCGCGGCGAAGGATGAGATCAGCGCCGTGTTGAACCTCCGCGGCGCCTCCGTCTCGGAGAGAGCATGCTCCATCGTCTGTACCTGGGTCAGTGGCAATTGCGGATCTATGGAGCGAACCGTGGCGCGCAGCAGGTTTTCCATTTGCGCCGGATCTTGTGCCGTGCGTAGCGCGATGTATCCCCCATTGCCATTCAAGTCGGTCGCGGAGCCAAGCGATCCAAGCATCGTTTCCACCTGATCGATGGCCATGTAGTACTGCTGCTTGGATGGCTGGTCAGGTGAGTTCTCTTTCACATCCGCCACTTCACCCACCACAGTTGCCCATGGTGTCGTCATCGACTGCGTTCCCAGTCGCATCCGTTTGCCGATGGGGTTCTGGCCATGCCACGACTGCTCCGCCAGCTTGTGATTCACCACCACGACGAGTTGCGTGCCGGCGCGGTCCTCCGGAGTCAGCAGCCGGCCCTGCAACAGCGGGATACCCATTGCGTTGAAATAATCACCCTCCACCTGCATGGTTGTCGCCAGGTCGATGGCCTCCCCCTTGGCGGCAACGTAACCTTCAGCAAAAAAGGCGCTATTGTTGTTGCTCCCGCTAGCGGGCGCTAAGGACGTGAGTCCCGCACTCTTGACGCCTGGTAGACCTTGCAACTTCCTCAGCAACTCGTGGTTAAACCGATCGACCTGGGCCTGCGTTGTGTACTGCCTTTGCGGCAGGCTGTAGCTAGCTACCAGCGTATGGTCAGGCCGGAAGCCCAGATCCACCTCGCGCATCTTCTCGAAGCTGCGCAGCAGCAGACCTGACGCGGTAAGCAGCACCAGCGCAACCGCTATCTCGGCAATCACCAGCGCCGACCGCAACCTCGCATGGCCGCCAGCGGTTCCGGTACGTCCTCCCTCTTTGAGCGTGTCGTTGACGTTGGTCCGGATGGCCGCAAATGCGGGCGCCAGCCCGCAGATGATGCCGGTCAGAATCGCCAATCCCAGCGCAAAGCCAATCACCTTCCAGTCCAAACCAACCTCGTCGACGCGTGGCAGCGTCTCCGGCAGAAGCGACACACCGACGCGCAACGCAACAGCGGCCAGCGCAACCCCAAGTACGCCGCCGGCCACACTCAGCACCAGGCTTTCCAGGATCGCCTGCCGCAGCAACGTCGCCGCCCGGGCACCGAGCGCCAGACGAACGGCAACCTCTCTGCGCCGCCGTATCGCCCTCACCAGCAATAGTCCAGCGAGATTGGCGCATGCGATCAGCAACACAACAGCGACGGCAAGGAACAGGGTCCGCAGTATGGGTCGAACCGATTCCACTGTCTCCTCATGCAGCGGCCTCACCACCGGATGCATGCTGAAGCCAGCCATAAACGGCGGGTAGCCGCGCACCGTTTGCTGTGCCACACGCCCTGCATCGGCGACTGCCTGCGCCGCGGTTATACCCGGCTTCAGGCGGCCCACCATCTGGTAGCTCCAGTTGGCGGACGCGGTTGGCGTAAGCTCCTGTTCATTGAAGCTCATAGGAACCCACAGTTCGCTGCGGTTCAAATGACCTGGGATCAGCGGAAACTCGAAACCGCGCGGCATCACGCCGATGACCACATAGGGTTTGCGGTCGAGCAGGATCTTTCTTCCCAGGACTCCAGCATCGGCATGAAACCGGTTCTGCCACGTCACATAGCTGAGCACCGCAACCTGCTGGTGCTGGTCATCTTCCTGCTGCGTAAACACGCGCCCCATCAGCGGCGAAATGCCCAGCGCCGGAAACACGCCTCCGCTCATCCGCGAGGCATTCACCATCGCCGGATCACCCACGCCGGAAAGCTCATAGCCCGCGCCCTGGTAGCCGCCCAGGCTGGTAAAGCTATGCGTGTCGCGGGAGTAGTTCCGAATGTCGGGCACGGTGACACCGGCCTCGCCGTTTCCGCCGATCTTCGCGCCTTGCAAGATATCCGCCACGACCATGAGCCGGTCCGAATCGGGGAACGGGAGCGGACGCAGCAGGACACCTTCGACAATCGAAAAGATCGCTGTCGTCGCGCCGATCCCCAGCGCCAGCATCAGCACTGCGGTCACCACAAAGCCGGGAGTCTTCAGCAACTGGCGAATTGCAAGTCTCAAATCACGAGAAAGCGATCTCATAGCGTCCTTTATCCACCAGCGGGGCATAGAAAAGCCCCACAGACCTCTAAGCACTTCCCAAGCCAAAGCGGAATTTTGAGAACTCGTCCCTGCGCCAAAGGAATACGCCCGGAAGAACGCCTCGGTTCAACGCCAGACAAGCGTCCGCCCCCGGACAAACACTCGGCTGGTGGACAAACGATCCTGTGCCTCCTCTGCCCCCAGGCACAGCGACCATACCGCGCCCTTCAAGTCGTCCGCCGCACAATCGGAGCCGCACGGCTTTGCGCCGGGCGGCGGATCAAAAACGATAGCCGCCTCGACGCGCCCGCGCGCCTCCCCTATCCTTAATAACGACCATGTCCGACTCCAGTCAGATCCAGATCCACCTGCCCGACGGCTCCATCAAACAGCTTCCCCCCGGCTCGACAGCCCATGATGTCGCGATGTCGATCTCGCCACGACTTGCCGCCGCCGCCATCGTCGCGCGCGTTCGTCCCGTGAACGCTTCGCACTCCGCGCGCATAGAGCCGCTGTCCGGCCCGGTTCCAGGCGATGAGAAATCCGCGCCTGGTGAGCGGTCTATGTACGCCGCGCCCGACGCCTCCGCTGAGCGACTCGTCGATCTCCGCGCGCCACTCACCGAAGATGTCCATCTCCAGCTCCTCACCGAAAAGGACGCCGATGCGCTGCAGGTAGTGCGCCACTCCGCCGCCCACGTCATGGCTACCGCCGTCCTCGAACTCTTCCCGGAGACCAAGCTCGGCCACGGTCCCGCGACCGACGCCGGCTACTTCTACGACTTCTATCGCCCCACGCCCTTCACCACCGACGATCTCTCCTCCATCGAGCTCAAGATGGCCGAAGTCGTCGACCGCGATGAGCCCTTCGTCCGCGAGTACGAGCCCCGCGAGCAGGGCCTCGCCGACTACCACGCCGAAGGCGACTTCA
>DASQRJ010000094.1:0-4586 GCA_035642955.1 Acidobacteriaceae bacterium | reverse complement strand
CACGCCGCGATGCCATCCATCGCCGTCGATGACCAGGCAGCCCTGACGGTCAATGGTGTCGGACGCGAGCATAGCGTCGATTTGTGAGAGCACTGCGGCTTCGGCGGCGCGGCGGTCGGTGTTGAGCTGGTCGAGCTTCATGGCCAGATCATGAGCGCGGTCGGGATCGCGGGTGGTGAAGAGCTCGACGACATCCGAGGCAACATCCATGCGGCCGGCGGCGTTGATGCGCGGGCCGATGCGGAAGCCGATATCTGTTGCTGTCAAAACCCGCTTCGCAGGGTCTAGCTGGGCCACATCGAAGAGCGCCCGCAGCCCCACGTTTACCGGCCGGCGCAGGCCAGCGATACCCAGGCTGGCGATCACGCGGTTTTCGCCAAGCAGCGGCACAGCATCCGCGACGGTTGCGATCACCAACATCTTCAGAAAGGACGGCAGCAGTTTCTCGCGAGCGCGATCGGGGTCTACGGCTTCCAACAGCGCCTGGGCCAGTTTGAACGCGACACCCGCGCCACAAAGATGCTTGCAGGGATAGGCGCAATCCGGCTGGTTGGGGTTGAGGATGGCGAGCGCCTTCGGCAGCCCCATCGCGGCCTCCGGCAGGTGGTGGTCGGTGACGATGAGGTCCAGGTTGAGGCGTGCAGCTTCGTATGCAGCGGCAAAGGCGCGGATGCCGGTGTCGACGCTGATGACGAGCCGCACGCCCTCCGCCGCGGCGCGTGTGAGCACCTCAGCCTGCATGCCGTAGCCATCGCGCAGGCGATGCGGGATGTGAAAGCGGACGCTCCCGCCCAGGATCTCGATGGCGGTCTTGAGCAGGACAATGGCGGTGGTGCCGTCGACGTCGTAGTCGCCGTAGATGAGAATCGGCTCGGCCGCCGCGATCGCCTGCTGGATGCGTTCGACGGCGGCGGTCATCCCGTGCAGCGCGTAGGGATCGAGCAGGTGATCGAGCGTGGGACGCAGGAACTGCGCGGCAGAGGTGGCATCCGCTACGCCACGCTGGAGCAGCAGGGAAGCGACAGGGCCGGGGACGCTCGCCGCTTTGGCAAGCGCGTCCACCGCAGTGGCATCGACCGGCGGAAGCTGCCAGTGGGCGTACAACGGGGCATAGATGGAAGGCCCCGCCGAGGCGCTCGCGGTCGTGCTCACGCAGGCCACCTCACTCTTCGTCCGCGTCCTCGTTGATGACGATGTCGCCGACGCTCTCCAGAGATTCAAGCAACTGCTGGTAGCGGTCGTACCACTCGGTCGAGCTTTCGTGCAGGAACATGATGCCCTGGTGCGCGAAACCGAGCTGCACGAAGCCGGTCTTGCCGACGTAGTTCACCAGGTACTCGGCGTCTTCGGAGTCGGGCACGTCGTCGGGAAAATTGAAATCGCGCAGGTCTTCGAGCAGGGATTTCAGGTCTTCCTTTTCGAGCGTGATGTCGCTCATGGTGAGGAAGGGAGCCTGGGCGGCCTTCGCCATCTCGACGAAGTCCTTCCAGCTATCGGGGTTCTGTTCGTCCTCCCACAGGACGGAGGCAACGTCCTCCATGACGAAGCCGGGCAGGCGGCGCATGCCGTGGCCTTCGATGAACGCGATCATGTCGTCTTTGAGGGAATGCAGGTTATCTGGTGGCATCATTTCGAGCCCCATTCTCGCAGATGGCGGCGGCTGTCTGCAGGCGTTGCCGGAGGAAAACCGGTCGCGCCGTTTCCCGTAATCTGGTTCCGTACTCTGGGGGAAGAGGAGCGGAAGATTGGCGAGTTTTGAGAGACATCTGTTCGTCTGCACGAATCAGCGGGAGCCAGGGAGTGCCCGCGGGTGCTGCTCCCCGGACGGTAAGGGCGAACTGCACAAGCTGTTCAAGGAGGCGATCGGCGCCGCCGGCCTGAAGGCGACGGTACGGGCTAACAAGGCGGGCTGCCTGGATCAGTGCGAGCACGGGCCAACGGTGGTGGTCTACCCGGAGGCGGTCTGGTATGGGTTTGTAAGGCCTGAAGATGTGGCCGAGATCGTTCAGGAGCATGTGGCGAACGGGCGGCCGGTGGAGCGGCTGCGCCTGCCCGAGACATGCGTGAACACGGTATCGTGTCCGCATAAACCGCGTCCCCAGTAGGGTTTCCACGACCGGGGCTGCAGCACGGGTTATGCTATATTCCGAGTAACGATCGATGATTTTTTCCAATGATTATGTGGGCTACCTGGCTCGCAAGACGGTACGCGGACTGCTCGACGCGAAGGTGATCAAGACGGCCAAGCCCCAGCTCCTCTCCGAGCGGGTGGCGGCCGGATTGCTGGACGAGCTGAAGCTGGAAGACCGCATCAATGAAGAGGTCCGGCTGATCCTGGAGACCTACCAGGAGGACATGCGGCGTACCGGTGCGAGCTATCCAGAGATGTTCAAGAAGGTCAAGATGGAGCTCGCGCGCAAGTACAAGGCGGTGCTGTGAGGATCTCGCGCGACAAATTGAACAAACTGGCGCACGTGGTGGCAGACACGCTGGCCGATATCGACGAGTGCGAGTTCCAGGAGGACCGCAACACGATCCGACAGGAAGCGCGCAAGGTGCTGGAGGCGCTGCTCCTCGAAGAATCGAAGATCGATGAAGCCGCGCGGCTGAAGATTTCTTCGCAGCGCCGGATCATTCCGGAAGGCTCGATGGAGTGGGACATCCTCTACCGGAAGTACTACAACGAGGAAGTCAAGAAGCTGGGCATCTAACCTGGGCGAACGCCTTGGCCAGCTTTGTCCTGACCGTGAAGTTTGTTAAAGTAGACGAGGTGGATACCCTTGTCCACTGCGTGTGTGGCGCTATCGTTCAGGGGTTAGGACGCGGCCCTCTCAAGGCTGAGACACGGGTTCAATTCCCGTTAGCGCTACCAGACCAGCTGCTCGATGTTCCTCTCCGATGACCTCCTCGATCGTGGCGACGAAAGTGTAAAGGAATCAGTTCCTCCGTTTGACGGTCGGGCGCGTATGCCATGCACAACGTCTTTCTGAGCGCTTCACGGCCCTTGTGGGTGTTCCACCACTCGAGCAACCGAACGAGTCAGATCCTCGGTCTTCACAATTGAGGTCAATTCACCGATCCGAATCACTGATCCGAGGGCAGGGCGCTTTTGCTCGGAGCTAGTATGTCGTCGAGGCGTGCCGGCGTTCCCTCGACGCGCTGCAGGGATGGGTATCGGAGTCCGCGGTGGTAATCGATCGCGATATTCTCGATCCGGTTCCCGCGCTGGAAGACCAATTGGATTGGCTTCGTATCTTTCTCCGCTTCAACGATAGCCTTCCGCAACACGGCTGCCGTGTACACCGTGCCATTCACCGAAATCAGTTGCATATCCGGCGTGACGCCGGCTTTGAAAGCTGGACTATTCCACCACACGCTACCAACGGCTCCCGCCTGCCCCGTGTTTTCACCGCGTGGCGAGCCAATGGCGAAGCCGAGTGAGGTGGAGAAGTCGGCATAGTGTCTCGCAGCTTCTGCTTTCTCCACCCAGGCGACCGGTGTATCGGTGTATACGAGCCGATAGCCGCCGCGAGTGAATCCATCTTCCGGGACGGCGGGATGAAGATCGTAGACGTGCTCTTTCAGGAATGCGTTCCAGTCGAAGGGCGCGACCGTATTCAGCGCCTTCACCACATCGTCAAAGTGATAGGTAAAGGTGACGTAGCTGCCGTTGTACACGCCGTAAAATAGCTTCGCGAAATCATCCAGAGACTTTTTCCCGTCGGTCAATTCGCGGATTTTGGTATCGGCATCGAGCCAGATCAGTTCGCCCTCGGTGTAATAGTCTTCCGGCCTCTGCCAGCTTACCCAGGTGACTGGCCGGCGTTGCGAAACTGTCGGCTGATTCGTCGTATCGATCAATGGGCGCCAGTCGCGGCTTGGGCTGATTTCGAATCCTGCCGCAACGCGAGCAAATACATCGCGCGTCTCTTCCGGGGTTCGCATCCCGGCACGCGCCGTCAGCACATTGCCGAAATACTGAGTCATCCCCTCATACACCCATAGCAGGTCGTCGCGCATGGGCACGTTGAAGTTAGGCGTCCAGAGATCGGCAGGCCGGCGAAACTTTCCATCCCATGAGTGTGTGTATTCGTGGCCGAGCAGGTCGCGTCCGGCAACGCCACCGGACCAGTCGGTGAAGTAGTTTGCCGGATGACCGTCTTCACTCGACTGGTGATGCTCAAGACCCACGCCACCTACGTTGTCGCTTAACAGAAGCAAGAAATCGTAGTGGCCATAATGATGCGAACCATACAGCTTATCCGCCTCAGCAACCAGCCGCTTGTGCAACTCTAACTGCTCGGGCGTAATGTTCAAGTCTTCGGGAGAGTCGGCAAATACGTTGAGATGAACAATATCTGTGGGAGTCGGAGACAGGTCGATCCGCTTGTAGTTCACTCCACCGTAGAGTGGCGAATCGACCAGCGTATTGAGCGGCGTCCGCTTGAATACGACGGTCGATCCATTCTCGGATGAGGTTTCCAGAGCCGTTGCATACTTCCACCCTGGCGGCAGCTTCAGAGTGGTGTCGAATTGGATATCGCGCGAGAAGTATCCAGCGGGATACATCAGGACGGTATTCCACG
>DASQRJ010000093.1:0-4572 GCA_035642955.1 Acidobacteriaceae bacterium | reverse complement strand
TCTCCGTCATCCAGCCCATGATTGATCCCCTCTACGGTGGCAAATCCGCCCACGACGTGATGCAGACTCTGCTGGAGGATCCGGCGCGCTCGACCTATGCGACGGTGCAGGCCAACTGGCAGACGCAGCTGAGCGGCAAAGGAGATTTCGAATCGGCGTGGCGCAAGGTGCTGCATGACGGCTTCCTGCCCGGGACGGCATTCGCGCCCAAGACGCCGTCAGCTGGCGGCGTGAAGAGTCTCGAAAGCGCGCCCGCGGCGTCCTCAGCCGACGCCATCGAAGTCGTCTTCCGCGCCGACCCTTCGATCTACGATGGCCGCTATTCGAACATTGGCTGGCTGCAGGAACTGCCCAAGCCGATCGTGAACAACTGCTGGGACAATGCCGTGATGATGAGCGGTCCCACCAAGGTGAAGCTCGAGCTTGAAGAGGGCGACGTCATCGAGATCACGCTGAACGGCAACAAGGTGCGGGGTCCGGTGCTTTCCATTCCCGGCCATCCGGACAATGCCTTCACTCTGCATTTGGGTTATGGCCGCGAGAACGCGGGTCGGGTGGGCTCTGGCATGGGTTTCAACGCCTACGCGCTGCGCACCTCCGATGCGCCACTGTTCACCTCCGGCGCGCAGATCAGGAAGACCGGCGATCGCTGGGAGATTGCGGTCACCAAGAGCCACTACAGCGACGAGCGCGGTCCCCGTGCGCTGGAGGGCTCGGCGCAGAGCGGCAACGTCAGCGCCCATTCGCTCGAAGGCGACGAGGCGGTCACGCGCGGCATCGTTCGTTCGGCTACGCTGGAGGAGTTCCGCCAGGAGCCCAACTTCGCGCACGAGAAAGGCGTCTTCCCGGAAGATCCGGCGCGAGACAACACCCTTTTCCCGAACTTCCCCTACGAGAAGAATGCCTGGGGGCTGGCGGTCGACCAGAACTCCTGCGTGGGCTGCAACGCCTGCGTGATCAGCTGCTATGCGGAGAACAACATTCCGGTCGTCGGCAAGCACAATACGAAGACTGGCCGCGACATGCAGTGGATCCGCATCGATACCTACTTCGAGGGCGATCTGCAGTCGCCACGCGCCCACTTTCAGCCCATGATGTGCCAGCAGTGCGAGAACGCCCCCTGCGAGCAGGTTTGCCCGGTGGGCGCGACCGTGCACTCGCCGGAAGGGCTGAATGTCATGATCTACAACCGCTGCGTGGGCACCCGCTACTGCTCGAACAACTGCCCGTACAAGGTGCGCCGCTTCAACTTCCTGCTCTTTTCGGACTACGAAACAGAGAGCCTCAAGCTGATGCGCAACCCCGACGTCACGGTCCGCAGCCGCGGCGTGATGGAGAAGTGCACCTACTGCGTACAGCGCATTGCGGCCGCGAAGATCGAGGCGGACAAGGAGAATCGCGAGATCCGCGATGGCGAGATCGTCACCGCCTGCCAGCAGGCCTGTCCCACGAATGCGATCACTTTCGGCAACATCAACGACAAGAACAGCCGCGTATCCAAGATCAAGGCCCAGTCGAGAAACTACGGCGTGATTGCCGACCTGAACACGCGTCCGCGTACCACCTACATCGCAGAAGTGACCAACCCGAACCAGGCATTGGCTGGCGCGCCGGTGGAACACGCGCCCGAGCACAGCTAGCGAGACACAGAAGACATGGCGACCAGAGATCTATCGACAAACGACCCGATGCTGGACCCGATCACCGGCGAAGTGGTGGTCATTGCACCGGGTCACTCCTTCAAGTCGGTCACGGAGAAGATTTCCCGGATCGTCCTGACTGCGCACACACCAGTGGGCTGGTTCTTCGGCTTCCTGGTGGCCGGCGGCATCGTCATGCTGCTGCTGACCTGCCTGACATGGCTTTTCCTGAGGGGCGTGGGTATCTGGGGTCTGGACATCCCGGTGGGCTGGGGCTTCGCGATCATCAACTTCGTGTGGTGGATCGGTATCGGCCACGCCGGGACGCTGATCTCCGCCATTCTGTTGCTGTTCAAGCAAACCTGGCGCAACTCGATCAATCGCTTCGCCGAGGCGATGACCATCTTTGCCGTGGTCTGCGCCGGCATGTTCCCGCTGATCCACGTCGGCCGTCCGTGGCTGGGATACTGGCTCTTCCCCTATCCCAATTCCATGAGCGTCTGGCCGCAGTTCCGGTCGCCGCTGCTATGGGACGTCTTCGCGGTTTCAACCTACGCCACCATCTCGGTCGTCTTCTGGTACATCGGCATGATTCCGGACCTGGGAACGCTGCGCGATCGAGCCAAGACACCGTTTGCCCAGTACTTTTACGGTCTGCTGTCGCTCGGCTGGCGCGGTTCGGTGCGGCACTGGATGCGTTATGAGACGGCCTCGCTGCTGTTGGCCGGCCTTGCAACGCCGCTGGTGCTCTCGGTGCATACGGTCATCAGCTTCGACTTCGCCGTGGCCATCGTTCCCGGCTGGCACACGACGATCTTCCCGCCTTACTTTGTGGCTGGCGCCGTGTACTCCGGCTTTGCCATGGTGATCACCCTGGCGGTTCCCATCCGGAAGTTCTATCACCTGGAAGACCTGATCACGATTCGCCACATCGACAACATGGGCAAGGTGATGCTCACGACCGGTTTGATCGTGGCCTATGGCTATGCAATGGAACTCTTCATGAGCTGGTATTCGGCCAGCCACTGGGAGTACTTCGCATTCTGGAACCGCATGTTCGGTCCCATAGGCTGGAGCTACTGGGTGCTGATCACCTGCAACATCGCGCTGCCGCAGTTCCTCTGGCTGCGCTATGTGCGGACCAATGTGCCGCTCATGTTTCTCATGTCGATCATCGTGAACACCGGCATGTGGTTCGAGCGTTTCGTGATCGTCGTGACCAGCCTCTACCGCGATTACCTGCCGTCCTCCTGGGGCACCTACAAGGCGACACGCTGGGACTACGGCACCTTTCTCGGCACGCTGGGACTGTTCACATTCCTATTCTTTCTGTTCATTCGCTTCCTGCCCATGATTCCCATGTCGGAGCTGCGCATTCTGCTGCCCCAGGCTAAGGTGGGTCGCGAACCGGAAGCAGTGCACGAGGCTGGTGACTGATGCCATTTCCTGAGGGTATCTACGGCCTGCTGGCCGAATTCGACTCCGTCACGTCCTTAACCGCGGCGGCGGCCACCGCCTACAAGGATGGTTGGCGCCGCCTGGACTGCTACACCCCATATCCCTGCGAGGAGGCGGCGGAGGCTATCGGCTTCCATCGGAATTTTGTTCCGCTGATCACTCTGGTCGGTGGATTGATGGGCTGCACCGCGATGTTCCTGATGGAGACCTGGATCAATGTCTGGGCGTATCCCCTCAACATTGCCGGCCGGCCCTACTACTCGTGGCCGGCGTTCGTGGTTCCTGCCTACGAGTGGACGATCCTCTTTGCCGGTTTGACCGCGGCCTTTGGCATGCTCGCCATGTGCGGCCTGCCGGCGCCCTATCATCCATTGTTCAACGCTCCGAACTTTCGCACCGGAGCGACTTCGGACAAGCTCTTCCTGTGCCTGGAGGCGCGCGATCCCAAGTTTTCTGTCATTGAATCGCGAGCCTATCTTGAGGCCATGCATCCGGTTTCGATCGTGGAGGTGGAGTATTAACGCATTTTCGGTAATACGGCGATCTGCGGAGATTCTCCCGGAGTGGCTTTTCGCGACGGAAAAGCCACGAGAGCAGTCGGTGGATGGTATGCGGCGGGGTCTAGGCCTGTGTGCGGTGGCAGCTCTTGTCCTGATTGCGGGTTGCCGCCAGGACATGCATAACCAGCCAAAATTTGTTCCCCAGCGCGGAACGGCCTTCTTTGCTGACGGCCGTTCGGCTCGCGCTCAGGTGATGCACACTGTGGCCCGCGGCCAGGAGAGCGAAGGCGACTTCTTCCACACTGGACTGCAGGACGGGAAAGAGGTCGATGCGCTCCCCTTCCCTGCGACGATCACCGTACTGGAGCGGGGGCAGGAGGAGTTCAACACCTACTGCACGCCGTGTCACTCCCGGGTGGGCAACGGCGCCGGCATGATCGTTCAGCGCGGCTACAAGCCGGCCGGCAACTTCCATGATGCCAAGCGTCTGGCCGAACCCTTAAGCCACTATTTCTACGTCATCTCTAACGGCTACGGCGCCATGCCCGACTATGCTGCGCAGGTAGCGGTTGCCGATCGCTGGGCGATCGCTGCGTACATCCGCGCGCTGCAGTTGAGTCAAAACGCGAAGCAGAGCGACGTGCCTGCCGGCATCGGTGTCCAGCAGCTGAGCGAAGTGGCGCAGCAGCAGGGGCTGCCGGCCAGCTACGCCCAGCCATGGCAGATGCCGGGCACGGCTGTTTACGCTACACCGCCGGGACCTGGGATGCCGGCAATGGCCCCAGCTGAAAACATCACCACCCCGGGTGCCAGCCGGCACCCTCAGATGGAGTTGGAAAACGGGGACAGCCCCAACGCCTCCGGCGTTCCGGCAGCGCCTCCGGCCACGACGCGTCAGCATGCTGTGGCCCCGAGCAAAACAGGCGGAGCGAAGTGATGGCAGCGCGCATGAGGATAGAACTGAGGATGGATTC